>JASKZZ010000128.1 GCA_030147335.1 Herpetosiphonaceae bacterium
ATTTATTGAGCACTACGCGGGTCGTATCATTAACCAACATCCCGCATTGCTGCCCGACGACGACTCAGCAACATATACTCTGCCGGATGGTCGCGAAATCCCTGCGATTCGAGGCGCGCATGCTGTGCGTGACGCACTACGGTTAGGCGTGGGAGTGACCGGCTGTACGGTGCATTGGGTTACCCCCGAAGTCGATGTGGGCTTGGCGCTGGCCCGAGCCGAGCTGCCAGTGCAGCCGAGCGACGATGAAGCGACGCTGCATGAACGGATCAAGCTGCAAGAGCGCCGATTAATCGTGGATGTGGTGCGGCAACTCGCGTCAAACAACGGCCGCTCCCACCCGTCGTAGTTGGCACCGTTCTACACGTTGCTCCGGCCTGACCACGCGCGGTACACAGTATGCTGCTACGCTACTGCATCAAACAGTTCCGTCAACACTGGGGGTAGTGTATGTGTGGTCGTTACACGTCTGACGGTACCAACGTCGAAAAGCTCGTCGAACGGTTTGACGCGCAAAAAATGCTTGAAGAATACGAGCCGAACCACAACATTAAGCCGACACAGGATGCGCCGATTGTTGTTGAGCGTGAAGGTGCGCGCGAACTTCTTGCCATGCAGTGGGGCTTGATCCCTTTCTGGGCCAAAGACCCGAAGATTGGCTACAAAATGTTCAACGCGCGGTCTGAAACGATTGCGGAAAAACCGGCCTTCAAGAACTCATTCAAGCGTAAGCGCTGCGTGGTTCCGGCAACAGGCTTTTACGAGTGGAAACAAGAAGGACGCGGGAAAGTGCCGCACTTGTTTACTGTAGGCGATCATGAGATTTTTGGCTTTGCTGGCCTGTATGACAGCTGGCGCACTCCTGGCGGCGAAGTTGTGTACACCTATACCATTATTACCACAACACCAAATGAGTTGGTCGCTACGGTACATGACCGAATGCCGGTGATCCTGCTTCGTGATCAGGAACAGCCGTGGCTCGACGCTTCGGTGGATGATCCGTATTTTTTACAAAGTCTGCTTGAACCTTATCCCGCCGACTTGATGGAGATGACCAGAATAGAAGGAAAACTCGAACAGTTTCGGCCTCCATCGGCAGCCGTCAACAGCAAGTAACACGAACAGCGTACGGCGGAAACATAGCATAGGGGTGGACCAATTCTGGAACTATAGTGGGATGGGCAACGTTCTTCTTGTAACGCAGAATGTTGCCGGAGGTTCACTATGGCAAAAATGATTGTTGGCTTGTTGGTTGTGTTGATGTTAACGGCGTGTGGTGGGACAGCAGCCACGTCAAGTCAAACTGCTGCTGGTGGTGATACCGCCGGCACCGCAGCGAATGCCGCAGCATCAACTGCAGCGTACTCGACGGCTACAGACACAGATGGAGTAGAAGCGCAAGCTGCTCCGGCGAGCGGCGTTTCAGGCGAACAGAATCAAGGCGCGGCAAACGCGCAGGCGCCACGCGAGCGACTGGTGATCAAAACCGCAACCGTTCAACTACTGGTAGCCAAGGTTGAAGACGCGGAAGCGCAGGTACGGCGGCTGGCCGATACGCGTAACGGGTTTGTGCTTAGCTCGCAGGCATCGGGCAGCGAAAACGAGCGACGCGCGACGGTGACGATTAAGATACCGTCCAATCGCTTTGATGAAGTGCTGACCGAGCTTGGCAAAGTGGCGCTCAAAGTTGATTCGCAGGATGTGCAGGGCCAGGACGTGACCGACGAGTTTGTTGATCTGGAGTCGCGGCTGCGTAATTTGCGCGCGGTTGAAACACGGCTGCTGCAGTTTTTGAGCGAGGCCAACCGAGTCGAGGATTTGTTGCAGATTAACCAGCAACTGTCCGATACTCAAGGACAGATCGAGGAAACTCAGGGCCGCATGACGTATTTGAAAGAAAGTGCGTCGCTTTCAACCATTACCGTTTCGCTGTACGCAAACGTGGTTGTATCGGTTGTGCCGGATGAAGGATGGTCGCCTGGAACAACGGCGCGTTCGGCATTGAAAACGCTGATCGTCTTTGGGCAGGGCTTAGCCGATATTGCGATTGTGTTTGCGGTCTGGGCGCCGCTGTGGCTACCTGTGGTATTCGCCGTTCTGTGGATGCGACGGCGTGTTCAGCGTCAGTCAAGGCCAACATCACAACCAACTCAGCCATAACAATGTATATCCTCTGGTCTGGTGACGAGCGTCGCGATGCGGCGCTCGTTGTTTGTTAATCGGCGCTACAGGCGGCTGGTGGTGTTCCAAGCGTGCGATGTTTTTTTTGCTGAGAGAGTGCATTGGCGCGCTTCTTGCCATAGAATTCGTGTTTATGCTTTTACATTATCTTTTGATAGAAATTGATAGATTGCTATGGAACGGGTCAAACTACACCGTGGACGAGTGTATGCTGTAACCAACGATCGGCGTGCATCAACAAAAACAGCACATCAGTCGCCGAGTACGCTGGTCCATTTACAGGGCGCACTTAACGCGATCGATGCGGTTGTGTACACAATTGATTGCTCGTTTCGGATCACGATGGTTAACCGAGAATGGGACCGTTTTGCGCTGCGAAATGGCGGCAGTGGCTTGATTTCGGATTGTATTCTGGGTAAAAACCTGTTAGATGGCATTGCAGGCGCGAGGCGAGAAGAGCTGCGCTCAATCTGCGAGTCAATCTTCTGCGGCGAGCTGGAACGATACGAGTTCGAGGCCGACATATCCAGTCCCACTGAGCAGCGTATCTGTCAAATAACGATTACACCACTGCGTTCATTAGACGACACCATTATTGGCGCTACCTTCACAAGCCACGATATTACGCATCACAAAGCGCTGTTGCAAGCGGTCGCGGAGCAGCGTCAACAGCTGCAAACAATGCTTGCGTCGCTGCGGCAACGTGAAGCTCGCGCCCGAATGCTGCAACGAACGACTGAAGCGCTTAACTCCACACGAACATTGGCCGGTACGCTACGTGTCATAGCCGAGGCGGCTGTAAGCGAGACCGATGTTCAGGCGGCAATTGTGTATATGGTTTCCGGCGATAACCAGCAGCTGGTTCCAGCCAGTAGTTGCGGCATTGACACAGGCTCGCGTACCTCTAAAGCATTTTGGCTTGAGTCATCGTTGGCCCGCTCCGTGGTACAAGTCGGGCACATGCTGGTTGTCGAGGACACAACATTGCAGCCGCTGCTCGCTTTCCCTGTATTACAAACCGGCGAGACCCATGCAGTTGCAGCACTGCCGATCTACGGGCCGGACGGTATCAAAG
>JASKZZ010000152.1 GCA_030147335.1 Herpetosiphonaceae bacterium
TACGTTGAATCCGCCCGACGCGCTGCCTGAGCCAAACCGGCCCCAGAACGGCGTGTGCGACGGCTGGAACGGCAACACTGAGTTTTACTTCCGTCGCCTGGAGCAGATTCGCCAGATCATGGTGCAGGAAAACCTGGGCGATCGCCAGATGTGGGTTACCGAGTTTGGCTGGGCTACCCAGAACAACACGCCTGGCTATGAGTACGGCGGATGCAACACAGCCGAGGAGCAGGCGCAGTACACGCGGCGCGGCATTGAGTTGGCGCGCTACAACTACGCACCATGGGTCGGCGCGATGTTTGTTTGGAACCTGAACTTCGCGGTCACCTGGGGTACTGCGGGTAATCCTCAGCACGAGCAGGCATCCTTCGGTATTTTGAATCCGGACTGGAGCCCACGACCGACGTTTACGGCAATTCAGAACATGCCGAAACCGTAAGTGTTAGACGAGCGACGAGACTGCAACGACGCGAAATCGTTTAGGAGCTGTTTCGTCACTTGATATGTTCATGTGTTTGTCAAGCACGGGAAGGGCGTAGGGCGCAGCAACGACGCTCTGGTCCTTCCCGTTTCATGTATCGGGTACACTACAGGTCGTGGTAAACTCGTGTCTTCACGGACGACTGCGTGTACATTTTTAGGAGGGCTTTTCGTGAACAACCTATGGCTTCGCCGCCGAATGGTGAGCGTCGTGATGTTGCTGGGACTTCTTGTGCCGCTGCTGGTATCGTGTGGTCCCGCCGAATCGACAGAAACCACGCCTAGCGCTGCCCCTTCCACGGCAGTATCGGCATCTGTAGCGGCTCCTTCTGTCCCAGCCTCACCGTCGGCGTCGACGGCAGCATCGGCTGCTCCATCTGATCCGGCTACAACACCTGCCGAATCCGCTAGTGCTTCTGCTTCTGCTTCTGCTTCTGCTGCGGCAACAGATACGCAAACGCCGGCTGGTGGTAGCAACCCCAATATTCCGGCTGAGCTTCAATATGGCGCTGTTGCCCAGCTGTATTACACAGACGCTGAGCGTGTTTCAACGCTGGCAGGTATTGCCGGTTTTGATTGGGTTCGTCAGCAGGTGCCGTGGAAAGATACCGAGCCGCCGGATCGCACCTTTGGCTTCCAAGAGCTTGATAAGGTCGTTGAGACGGTCGCATCGAAGAATCAAAAGCTGATGTTGAGTGTAGTGAAGTCACCAGACTGGGCAACAGGTCGTCCCGGTGATAATGGTTTGCCAAATGATCCGGCTGATTATGCACGCTTTGTTGGCGAGCTAGCAAAGCGTTACACCGGCAAGGTCCAGGCGATTGAGGTTTGGAACGAGCAGAACTTGGCAGTCGAGAACGGCGGTCGTGTTGTGCCGGAAGATGCCGGTCGCTATGTTGAGCTGCTCAAGCTGGCATATCAGGCAATCAAGGCTGCTGATCCCAACATTGTTGTTGTCGCCGGCGCGCTATCGTCGTCAGGCGAGAATAATCCCGAGCGCGCTGTTGATGACATGACTTACTACAAGGCAATGTACAGCCACAACGGCGGCGAGATTAAGAACTATATGGACGCTCAGGGCTTTCACCCGGCCTCCACGCTGAATCCGCCCGATGCCTTGTATCCAGAAGCACCCGGTCCGGGCTGCGACCTGACACCCAAGCAGTGGTGCGAGGACCCGACACATTACTTCCGCCATATCGAGAACGTGCGGCAAGTGATGGTTGAAAACGGCCTCGAGGACAAGCAGATATGGATCACCGAGATGGGTTGGGCGACAGAGAACAACAGCGAGGGCTATGAATACGGCAACTCGATTTCGCTTGACCTACAGGCCGAGTATCTTGAGGGGGCGATGTATCGCATCCTGTCACAGTACGACTATGTGGGCGTAGCGTTTATCTGGAACCTAAACTTCGCGGTGACGTGGGGTCAGGCCGGAAATCCGCTGCACGAGCAGGCGTCGTTTGGGCTGCTAAATCCTGATTACAGCCCGCGTCCGTCGTTCACTCGTATTCAAGGCTTTATCAACGCGCGACGACAAGGCCAGTAAAGAGCAGAGAACGACGAACAACGAGCGGAACCTTCGTTCTCCACTCGTTGTTCGTCGTTCTGCTTAAAGCGTTCCGCGCGTTTTTAGCTCAAGGTATTTGTTAATGACGGCAATTGATAGCTTGTCGGCGGGTACGTCGAGGGTTAGCACGCCGGCACGACTTAGCGTATCTTGAATAACACGCCGCTCGTCAAGCATTTGCTCAGCCACAGCGCGCTGATATACATCCCCTGAAGACTCAGGCGCTGACGCTGCTATGCGCGTAATGTTGGGGTCGTTCATGGTTACAAGCAGCGGCAAATGAGTTTTTGCTAGCCGCCCCATATATGCAATCAGTGGTTGTGCGGCATCAAGTGTAACTAGATCGCTAAATACCACGATCAGTGAGCGCCGCTTGTTCTTGATGCTCAGGTATCCCAACGCCCGCGCGTAGTCTGACTCAACCGGCTGCGACTTAATGTTGTACAGCAGCTCCAGCATCGTGTAGAACTGGCCACGTCCCTTGCGTGGAGCTAGATACACACCAACCTCGTCGGCAAATGTCAGCATTCCAATCTGATCGCCACGCAGCGAGGCGACATAGCTGGTCAGCAGCGCCGCGTTGACCGCGTAATCCAGCTTTTGGATGTCGCCCAACGGTGGACGCATCAAACGCCCGGTGTCTAGCACGCAAATAACATGCTGTGAGCGCTCCGTTTCGTATTCAATCGCAATCGGCTTGTTGCGCCGCGCCGTCGCCTTCCAGTTGATACGCTTGAATTCGTCGTCGGGCGTATAATCGCGTAATCGCTCAAATTCGGTGCCGGATCCGAAAACTTTGGCATTGCGCAGCCCTAGCTCAGTCAGCAACCCTTTGCGTGCAAGCAAATCGTACTTGCGCACGTCGAGCACATTGGGATACACACGCACGTCCGCCGCAGTGGGATAGCGTACCTGTCGAATGAATGTGCCAAGTGTTGAGTGGTAGCGCACATTGGTATCGCCCCAATGGAAATCGCCGCGACTAACAGGTGTGACGTGGTAGCGCAAATCGGTGCTGCCCAATGCCGGCAGCCGCTCTTGATGCATTGCAGTGTCCACGCGAAAAGGGAACGGATACTCGTCGCGCAACCTGAAGCGAACGGGACGTGGACTTCCGTTGTCAAGCTGGAGTGTAACAAGATTGGGCACACCCAGCGAGAGCTTTGGCTCGTTAATCCGCGCGACGGTGATCTGCTCAGGTTTTGTGCTGATAACATAATCGGCAATAACCAATCCAAGCAGCACAATAAAATAAAGCACAGCCAGCCATGTCAGCGGCTGCGCAAAACCTGCTCCAGCAACCACAATCGCGCCAAGCAGCAGTAAAAAAAACAATCGACGTGTAGGGATCACAATGCTTGTTCGCTTCCTAAGTTCTGCGATCGTGGACTTGTCCTCGTTCAAGGCGTTCGATGATGCGTTTACTCTTCGTTGGTATCGCCTATCGCGGCACTTCAACACGAGCCAATACCCGATCAACCGCGCCGTCGGGCGTCAATCCTTCAATCTCAGCTTCTGGACGTAAAATAATACGATGACGATACACAGGCTTGACCAGGAACTTAACATCATCCGGCACCACGAAGTCGCGGCCCTGCATTCCGGCCCACGTTTTTGCGCCACGGAGCAAGCTGATCGATGCGCGGGTTGAGCCACCAAGGATCAGGTCCGGTAACCGGCGCGACTCAACCGCGATGTCCGAGATGTATTTGAGAATGCCTTCCTCGACGCGAATGCCCGTTACTTCTTCCTGGCAGCGTGCAATGGTCTGCGGTGTGACCGAAGCCTGTAGGTTTGCCCGCTCCAGATGACGCGCATCGAAGCCTTTGTTGTGGCGGCGCAG
>JASKZZ010000165.1 GCA_030147335.1 Herpetosiphonaceae bacterium
CGATAAACGCTCAACTGGATTGAGCGTAGCAAGCAATGGCACGCGGGCAAGTGTTGTTTGGAGCAGCCGTTCACGAAATTGTACACGGAGCGCATTGAAGAACTCCGGCAAGCGCTGAACGTGCATTTGAAGATCGGCGTACTTCCATTGCACAACAAAGCTACGAGTTGTGGCGCGCACTGTTGTACGACGGTAACGCAGGCCGAACAATCCACCTTCACCAAAAAGGTCGCCACGACCAAGTAGTGCCAATATGACATCGACTCCATCGGTGTCGCGCATTGATTGTTCAACGTTGCCGCTCAACAGGACAAATACACTGCGGGCAACGCTTTGCTCCGCTACAATAACTGTGCGTGGCTCGAATGCGCGAAGCACGGCGATTTGCGCCAATAGCTGTAGCTCTGATGCGGGCAGATGCTGAATAGCATCAAGCTGCTGAAACTCAGCAACACGCGCATCCATGGATTTTTCGGATGTATCCGTAACAAAGGGAGTCATGCAAGCTCTCGTTTCTTGCGGTTCCTCATTTTACCACGCGATAGCTTATGTTGACTTCATCCTTTTACCCGATCATGCCAAATCCAGAATTACAGCTATACTACCCGCCACTAAGAGTTGAGGAAAAGGTATGTTTGTTTTCAACATTGTGCTGCTGTTTGTCGCTGCATTCGTAGGTGGCGCGCTTAATTCGGTGGCTGGTGGTGGTAGTTTTTTTAGCTTTCCAGCTTTGCTGCTGGTAGGACTTGATCCAAAAACGGCAAATGCGACAAATGCAGTTGCGCTTTGGCCCGGATCAGCGGCAAGTGTTGGAGCGTATCGACGCGAGCTGCAATCACAACGGCAAGCGGTCAAATTATTAGCCGGTGTTAGTCTTGTGGGTGGTTTGTTGGGCGCGCTGTTATTGCTTATCACGCCCGCTGACGTGTTCCGAGTGCTCCTGCCATACCTGATGTTGGGCGCGACGTTGTTGTTCACGTTTAGTCCACGGATTACGGCTTTCGTTCGTCGTACAAACATCAAGGCAGCTTCTCCTACCGACAATCGAATGCGTAACATTTTTTTACAAGGTATTATTTCGATCTATGGTGGGTTCTTTGGTGGCGGTATCGGAATTATGATGCTGGCGATGCTTGGGTTGATGGGTCTCGACAATATTCACGAGATGAATGCGCTCAAAACACTGTTGGCAACACTCATTAATGGGATTGCCGTCGTCACCTTTACGATTGCAAAAGCTGTTGCTTGGCCGCAAGCATTGTTGATGGCGGTTGGCGCAATTTTAGGTGGATACCTTGGTGCTGCATTAGCGCGGCGACTCAACCCAAAACTGGTACGTAGGTTTGTGATTGTTGTGGGATTTGCACTTTCAATATATCTGTTTCTGCCATAATGATGGAGTGAGACTATGCAAAATAAATCGAGCCAGCGTTTCGATACGATGTTGGTGCATCAAGGTGAATATGTGCCTGATAGTGGCGTACGTGCAACGGCAACGCCAATTTTCGCAACATCGACATTTGTTCATCCATCCTCTGCATCACTGGACCAAGCGTTTGATGAAAATGGTCTTGTGTATGGTCGTTATGGCAATCCTACCGTTGATGGCTTTGAGCAAGCGCTTGCAGCAATCGAGGGTGGTGTTGGAGCGGTTGCGTTTGCTTCGGGGATGGCAGCGCTCCATGTTGCATTACTGGCCGCAAGTACACCGCGTGGCGCAACTCAACCGGAAGGCTGTGGAATACTAGCGTCACAGGATATATACGGTACGACACGGACATTGCTCAACCAGTTCTTCGCGGCGCAGGGTTGGTCGGTTACCTATTGTGATATGACTGATCTTGACCACGTTGTTGAATTGGTGAACGCGGGACCATCAGTAGTATTTTTGGAACCGATTTCGAATCCATTGCTTAAGGTTTATGACGTTGCACGAATTACTGCGCTTGCTCATGATGTTGGAGCACGAGTGGTCGTAGACAATACGTTGGCATCACCGGTCATATTACGTCCAATCGAATACGGCGTTGATCTTGTTGTTCACAGTGCTACCAAATACCTGGGAGGTCATGGCGATGTGATTGGAGGGGTTGTCGCGGCTCGTTCCAATTTGCTAAATGACACGTTGCGGCGCTATTCCAAGGTTTTGGGTGCTACCCTTGGTCCGTATGAAGCGCGGCTCCTCGCTCGCGGCATGAAGACGCTTGGTCTACGGATGCGCCAACAATCGGTGAATGCGGCGGAAGTGGCGCTCTGGCTACAGCAGCAACCTCAAGTTTCGCATGTTTATTATCCGGGGCTTTCGACGCATCCCCAACATGAGCTTGCACGACAACTTTTTGGTAATGTTTTCGGTGGAATGGTATCTTTTGACCTACAACCAGCAGAGCAGCAAGCCGCATTTGCTTTTATGGATGCGCTCAAACTTGTACTTCCTGCAACAACGCTCGGCGACGTGTATTCGCTGGTTTCGTATTCTGCGCGTTCTTCGCACCGTGATATGACGGCTGATGAGCGACATACATATGGTATTAGTGACGGGTTGCTGCGTTTGTCGGTTGGTATTGAGGACGTTGCGGATATTATCGACGATTTAGCGCAGGCGCTAGCGGTGGTACAATAACGGAGCACAGGCTATGAGGCTGGCGGAGAAGTGCTTGCGCTTAAGCTAGGAGTGTGGTACTATCTCACCGGCAAAGGCGGGTAGCTCAATTAGGCAGAGCAGCGGCCTCCAAATCCGCAGGTTGCAGGTTCGATTCCTGTCCCGCCTGCCAAGCTAATCCGGGGCGTGGCGTAGCCTGGTAGCGCGCAGCAATGGGGTTGCTGAGGTCGGAGGTTCAAATCCTCTCGCCCCGACCAAGCCGAAGTGGCGGAATGGCAGACGCGACGGTCTCAAAAACCGTTGAGGGCAACCTCGTGTGGGTTCGACTCCCACCTTCGGCACCAAAATATAGTTCGTCGGAATCATCCCGAGCGACGAGTTATCACAATAACGGGGCGTGGCTCAGCCTGGTAGAGCGCAGCGTTCGGGACGCTGAGGCCGGAGGTTCGAATCCTCTCGCCCCGACCACATAACCAGCTCCAGCAATGGAGCTGGTTTGTTTTGTATATATGCTACGTCCTAGCTCCCAATATACCATCCGTATAGGTCAAAATATGACCAATCGCCCTTGTTACAACGCCAAGCGCTCGGTACGATCAATGCGAAATTCAGGGAGGATTTACTGATGGCTAAAACGTGTAGCGCCTGCGGAGCATCAGCGTCGGCAGCGTGTACTGTATGTAATACGGCATTGTGCTCAACCCATGTACACCAAGGACAACCCTTTATCAGTGCAGGTCAGCTTGTTGCAACAACCGCAACAACTGCCTTCCGTGCACCCGCGATGCTTGGAGACTTGCTGTTTAAGGAAATGGAGCTTGTTCCCTATTGTGAAAGCTGCCGTGAGGAGCTAGCCGGAAAGCGGACAGGTGAACAGCTTAAGTTTTTGTTGGGTATTCTGCTGATTATGGCGCTAGTTATTGGTTTACCGGCCTACATGTTGTTCGTTGGCTAGCACATCTTCGTATTCAGGATAGTAGATACTTATAACGCCTCCTCGGCCTGTTGCCGGGAGGCGTTTGGCATGTCGTCGAAATGAAATATGCTGTCGTATTTAATGTGATCGAAGTCATCAAATTGATGGTTGTTTGTGTCGAACGTTCGACATCTTTACCATAATAACTATAAGGCGTGTAGGAGGATATGCTACAATGCGCATGAGCCTTCTTTTAGTTAGAAAAACAACACATGATAATTGCGGTAGCAAACCAAAAAGGTGGAGTGGGTAAAACGACAACGGCAATTAATGTAAGTGGGTATCTTGCATTAAGTGGCCGACGTGTCCTGCTTGTTGATCTTGATCCGCAAGGTAACGCGGCAACATGTCTCGGAATTCAAAAGCAGAGTTTGGAGCAGACCATTGGTGAAGTGCTGCTTGGCGAAACAACCGCGCAGGAAGCTGTATTACCAACTGGTAGAAATGGTTTTGATCTATTGCCAGCTACTCCGGATCTTGCCGGAACCGCTGTCTCACTAGCTGGCATGTTAGCCCGTGAAACTCGTCTACGTCAGGCGTTGGAGCCGATTAGTAGCTCTTATGATTTTATTCTGATCGATTGTCCACCATCACTCGATTTGCTGACAGTGAACGGTTTAGCCGCAGCCCACCAAGTGTTAATCCCATTGCAATGTGAGTTTTTGGCCTTGGAGGGCTTGGCGCAGCTAAAAGAAACAATCGAGCTTATTCGTAAGCATCTGAATAGTCGATTGCACATTGGTGGCGTTGTGATGACAATGTACGATGGCAGAGCAAATCTCGCACGACAAGTTGTGGAGGAAGTTCGTCGTTATTTTCCACAACGAATCTTCAACACAATTATTCCCCGTAACATTCGTTTGAGTGAAGCACCAAGTCATGGTGAACTTATTGGGGAGTACGATCCAAATAGTCGTGGCGCGAAAGCATATGCTGCGCTTGTCCAAGAATTGCTCCAGCGTGAGGAGACACAACGATGAAGAAGCGTGGACTTGGCAGTAGTTTCGGTGGACTTATTGCACCAATCGCGCCAACCGCTGCCGACCTCCAAGAAGTTTCGGTAGAAATGATTGTTGCTAATCCCAGTCAGCCCCGTTTATCATTTGATCCTACTGCACTGGAAGAGCTGGCTATGTCCATTAAGGAGCATGGCTTGTTGCAACCATTAGTTGTAACCCGGCTCAACAACGCCTCGTACCAGCTAATAGCTGGCGAACGACGGCTCAGGGCTGCAAAGCTCGCAGGTCTTGAAACCGTGCCGGTGGTGGTCAAGGAGGTATCGGCGCAGCAACAACTTGAGCTTGCATTGATCGAAAATATACAACGATCCGACCTTGATCCGATCGAGGAAGCACGCGCGTACGCTGTGCTGGAAGATCAGTTTGGGCTTAAACAAAGCGATATTGCCCAACGGGTTGGCAAGAGTCGTTCAACAATATCGGAAACATTGAGCTTGCTCAAGCTGCCGATTGAGGTCCAGGAGTTAGTCTCAGCAGGTCGACTTAGCTCCGGCCATGCTAGCCGACTTGTATCGTTACGCGATCCACAAAAGCAAGTTGTAGCAGCACTTCATATCGCCGATCAGGGATTAAGCGTGAGACGAGCTGAAGAGTATGTCACACAGCTCAACAATCCTGGCGGCAAAGGAATTGCGCAGTCTGAGCGGCGCGACCCAGTTGATGCAACAATTGAAGACAAAATGATCGTCCAACAGCTTGAAGAACGGCTTGGCGGCATTCATGTCAAGCTGCTTCGTTCAGGGAAAGGTGGTCGCTTGATAATGCATTTTGATAACGAGGAGATGCTTAGTAGTCTATACGACCTACTGATGTCGTCAGAAGCTCGGATGTGACGGGAGGTTTCATGATTAAGCGCGTCGCGCTCGTTTCCCCCTACGACTTTGCCCAAAATGGAGGTGTGACAGAGCACGCGCGTCAATTGGCACATCAACTGCGGAGCAGAAATATTGATGTAACAATTCTAGCTCCTTGTTCGGAGGTAGATGTTGATGAGCCACATCTTGTATCGCTCGGCTCGGTCACGCCCATCCCGATTAACGGCTCGATTGCCCACACTACGATTTCCCCAACTGTAGTTAATACCGTTTGTACATTGCTGGGCCAAAAACGTTTCGATGTTATTCATCTTCACGAACCACTTGCGCCAATGTTACCTTTATCAGTGCTAAACGCATCGCCATCGCCGAATGTGGGTACCTTTCACGCGTCTGGTGAACGAAGCTTTGCTTATGCTGCATCAAGGAAATTGCTCAACTGGTTAGCCCAGAGACTCACGGTGCGCGTAGCTGTATCAGAGGCTGCCGCTACATTCGCGCAGCAATATTTTGCTGGCGATTACACAATTATCCCAAACGGTATTGATACTGAACGGTTTAATCCAAATGTGGCACCGCTGCCAATGTGGGACGATGATCGGCCAACGGTGTTATTTGTGGGACGGTTCGAGGAGCCGAGAAAAGGATTCGACATTCTGCTGACGGCCTTTAGCGAGGTACAACGGCGTATGCCGGAAGCTCGCCTGCTGGTTGTTGGCCGTGGGAACGCTGCTCCGTTCCAAGCACAAGCACGTACGCTTGGTCTGCATGACGTTCATTTTATAGGTTCTGTTGCAAGTGACGAACTTCCACGTTTTTATCGATCTGCCGATGTATTTTGCGCGCCGTCGACGGGACAAGAAAGCTTCGGTATCATACTGATTGAGGCAATGAGTAGTGGATGCCCAATTGTTGCTTCAAATATAAACGGCTATGCACAAGTGCTTACCAACCGTCAGGAAGGTTTGTTGGTGCCGCCCTCGCAACCGGAGGCACTTGGAACTGCGCTGCTCCATATACTTGCCGATCAGCGGTTACAACGGCGCTGTGCAAGGGCTGGCCTGATCACTGCTAAACAGTATGCTTGGAGTGATGTGAGCGAGCGTGTCATTGATGTGTATGAGCGTGCACACGTGTTAGCTTATCCAGCACCACGTATGGTAATGTTTGGGTCGCCACTTGCGATGATACCATCGCCGGCGTTAATGTCATCAACGGGAACTATGCTGTTGCCCTTATCACGTATGCAAGCCATTGTGCCGGAGCGAAGTTCTGACGATACAGAAGGAGTACCTGCTATGTTGACCGAGCCATTTGAAGCTCGCGTACGCGAGCTGACACAGCGAGTTGTGGGACGTGCGCTCGGTCGCTCCCGCATCACGCCGAATATGCTGACGGTGATAGGATTGCTACTAACATTAAGCGTAACCGTAGCTCTTGCGACAGAACACCTGGTTCTGGGAGGAGTTTTGGTGCTTGTAACAAGTGTCTTTGATATGTTTGATGGAGCGTTGGCTCGCGCGACTGACCGAAACAGCACCTTTGGCGCTTTTTTCGACTCGACAATGGATCGATATTCAGAAGCACTTATATTTCTTGGCTTGTTGTTGTATTACCAACGGGTTCCGGCTACACATTTTGAACTAAGCTTTGTGTATCTCGCAATCATCGGCTCGTTGATGGTAAGCTATACACGTGCGCGGGCAGAAGCGCTGGGGCTAGAGTGTAAAGTGGGTATCTTGGCACGACCCGAACGTATTATATTACTATCACTCGGGTTGATCGTCGGCTGGCTTGATTTCACACTGGCAATTTTGGCCCTGTTTACAAATCTAACAGCGTTCCAACGAATATATCATGTTTGGCTACAAACGGAAGGCGCTCAGCCGAAAGGACCGCAAGTAGCAAAGCCTGCTCGTCGAAGTTGGTTTGCTTCACGCGATCAGTCGCCTTCTTGACGATGTATTGAGAATGATGCTAGAATAGAACACAGAATATGAAGGACGATGTTGTCCAAGGTCGATACAGTAAACCTAAGCCGCGCCTCGTCGCGGCTTTTCGCGTGCCTGTGCAACGTCTAATGGTTGCTTGGTGACGCCAAATACATGCTTTATCAGGTCCAATCTCAAGGAGATTTACAATGGCAACGATGATTGAGGAAAAACGGGAAAATCCGTTTGAAATCGCGCAACAACAATTTGACATTGCAGCCGACATTTTGAATCTAGATAATGGGATGCGTCAGATCCTGCGCGTTCCACAACGCGAGCTTACCGTACGCTTTCCCGTGACAATGGATGATGGATCGGTACGCGTTTTCACCGGCTATCGTGTACAGCACAACATCACGCGTGGCCCGGCGAAAGGTGGTATTCGGTATCATCCCGCCGTCGATATCGATGAGGTGCGAGCGCTGGCGATGTGGATGACCTGGAAATGTGCCCTGGTTAATATCCCGTATGGTGGCGCGAAGGGCGGCATTATTGTCGATCCCAAGGAGCTATCGATTCGTGAACTTGAACACATGACCCGTCGATTCGCAAGTGAAATTTCGCTGCTGATTGGTCCAGAAAAAGACATTCCAGCACCCGATGTTGGCACCAATGCGCAAGTAATGGCCTGGATCATGGACACGATTTCGATGCATCGCGGGTACACAGTGCCGGCGGTGGTGACGGGCAAGCCAATTGATGTGTTTGGTTCGCTCGGTCGCGCTGATGCTACTGGTCGAGGTGTAAGCATTGTGGCGCGTGAAGCTGCCAAACATATTGGCCTTGCTTTTAATACGGCTAGGGTGGTTGTGCAAGGCTTCGGCAATGTCGGCAGCGCTTCTGCTTCGCTGATTAACAAAATGGGCGGTCGTATTGTTGCTGTGAGTGATGTGAGTGGTGGCTATTACAGTCCTAATGGACTTGATATTCCGGCAATGATGAAATACGCGGCGCAAAACAAATCGCTGGCCGGGTATAAGCAGAGTGGCCTTGAGCTTGTTTCAAACGCGGAACTGTTGGAACTGGAATGTGACATTCTGGTGCCTGCTGCGCTTGAAAACCAGATTACAGCAGCAAACGCCCATCGAATCAAGGCGCGTGTGATTGTTGAGGGTGCGAACGGGCCAACAACGCCCGTCGCGGACGAGATACTATATGACCGGGGCGTGTTTGTAGTGCCTGATATTTTAGCGAATGCAGGTGGTGTTACTGTATCCTACTTCGAGTGGGTGCAAGGCTTGCAAGAGTTTTTCTGGAGCGAAGAAGAGATCAACGAACGGCTTGAGCGAATTATGATGCGGTCGTTCAGTAGCGTGCTTGAGATTGCATTAAATCATCGTGTGCCGCTTCGGACGGCGGCGTATATGGTTGCCGTCAAGCGTGTAGCGGATGCAACATTGATTCGGGGCATCTATCCGTAATTTCTTTTACATTACATAATGTATTCAAAATCACAACGCTTCGGTACATCACCGAAGCGTTGTGGTTATTTATAGCAGTTGTTATAAGCAACCTTGCTCGGCAACAACCAAACAATGTAGATATATTGTGCTCAGCGTAAACAAAGAAAAGTAATGCCGCGTTTTATACTTGGTCGTAGCTCATGACCTGGCCAGCACGATTTGCATGGGTCAGCGCATGCTGGGTAGCCGAAAGCAGTGTATCGGAAGTGACGCCGTGTTGTGGATACGTAGCCATACCAATGGTTACTGCTAAAGCTTCAATAGGGTCGCTACTAATGGCGCTAAGTGTTTTTACCAGTCGTGCTGCTACTGCGCGTGCGAGTGCGGCTTCGGTAACCGGCAGCAGAACTAATACGGTATTTGCATTCCAACGAACGATTAAATCGGTTTGGCGTAGACTTGTGATTAATCGTGCGCTAATATCACGCCACAAGCTAACTACCAGCTCCGGTTCGTTCCCAAGCTCGATCAACAAAAGGGTCATCGGTTGATGAACGCGCTTTGATCGCTCAATTTCGGTTGGAAAGATTGCGTCAAAGTATCGACGGCTGAACAAGGCTGTTTCTGGGTCTAAAATGTTAAGCCCTTCGTAACGGATGGCTCGTTCCGACAACACATCAGTCGCATTGCGATTACGTAGCGCCGCGCTGATGCGATAGCTAAGCGTTTCTTGCGTCCAAGCCTCAGCATCGCTTTGACGATCAGCCGTTAGCATCAACATCGGCGTGCCTTGAGCCATTAACTCTGCAACATATTGCGACAGCGCCTGTGTCCGCTCTTGTTCACCTCTACTTAAATCCACTACGAGCAGGTCGTAGTGGCCTGCTTTGAGCATTTCAGCAAGTGTTGGCTGGTCGTTGACGGCAATAACACTATAGCCAAGCACTTCAAGCTGTTGAGCTAGCATATTCCGCCTAAGTTCGGATGCCGCGACAAGCATGATCGTTGTTGTGGTTGGCTTCAATCCAAGCATGTCCAGCTCCGTCCTGTTCTTTATGAGGTGATGTATTGCAACTGTTATGTTGTATTGTGTCTACTGCAAAGTTGTTACTATATCGGCATAATCACTGGTCAAAGCACGCGCCTGCTCATCACTCGTTCCTTCCGCAATAACGTGAAAGAACGGGCCTTCCTGATCGGGCAGCACAAGTACCCACGCGTCACCCAACTCTATTTTAACGCCATCAATCTGATCAATCTCACGGTCTGCATAGCGCTCATTGAGCATACGCATGACTTTACCCTTGTTTTCCCAGCGACAGGGCACCTTTGTACGTACCATATGATACACCGGCAGATCATTGATTACCGTCGATAGCTTGATTTGCTGCAACGCCAACAGTTCCATTAGTTTCACCATGGCAAACAAACCATCCGCGATGGGATAAAATGCTGGAAAGATAAGATTGCCCGCGGCATCACCCAGCAATAAATAATCGCGATTGGCCGCTGCTGTTTGCATAAGCACTGCTAAGTTGGCACGGGTACGAACAATCGTTCCTCCATAGCGTGCAGCAATTCTTTCAAAAGCTTGTGGCGCATCAACCGGCACCGCAACCGTTCCACCGTTGTTGCAGCGCATCGACATATCGGTTAGTGCGGCTAGCGTTTGTAGATCGGAAAGGCGTCGTCCCTGGTCATCAACAATAAACATTTTTTCGCCGCCGGGATCGAGCCGGACACCAAGTTCGGCGTGAAGCACAGGGACAATCGCGGCGAGCTGATCCATACCCGCGTTGAACTCAGGCGGTGTTTGGAAAATTCGCGCCTCATTTAGATTGGCGTTTAGCTCAACAACGTCACACCCCAGCCGCCGCAACACAGTGGATGGAATATCGGATGCATTAGCGTTGGCATAATCGACAACGATATTGAAGCGACGAGCTATAGCTTGCAGCGCTTCCGGTTGCACAGCGTTGAAAAATCCGGCAATATAACTGGCCTCGACACCGTTGAGATATTCTATGCGACCAATCTCGTCAAGATACACGCGACGGTAATCTTCCCGAAAAAAGACATTCTCAATCGTCCGTTCAGCTCCGTTATCAATATCGAGACCTTGATCGTCGAAAAACTTAATGTCAACAACACGATTATCAAATGGCGAAAGACGGACATGAATACCGCCGACTGCATCGGTTGAGCGGACCATATAGCGCGCAACTGGAATAGGTAATGTTCGCAGGTCTGCCACATTAATACCCGCTGACGGCAAGCCCGAAATAATTGCACGCTTAAGCATTCGCGGTGTATAGTGGGCGTCACGGTTGATGAGAACCGTAGCGCCTTTTCGCAACGTGCCGCCGAACGCCGCTCCTAATTTCGCGCAAAACTCAGGCGTAATATCAATGTTTACCAAGCCGGTAATGCCATAACGACCAAACAGTACACGACGACCCTGCGCGCCCCAGATGATGCTGTTCATCACGGTTGCGCCTTCGTCGATCTCTTTGCTTGGCCAAATCTTAACACCAGCGTTGATGACGGCGCCAGAGTTAACGATCGTGTAGTCGCCGACAACCGCACCTTCAAACAAAACTGCTCGACTCTTGATATTGCATTGCCGCGTTACAATTGCTCCGCGCAGCTCTGCTCGCTCGCCAATATAAGAGTTTCGCCAAATAATTGCGCGGTCAATAATTGCGCGTGTATCAATAATGTTATAGTCACGGATGACCGTCGGTCCATACACCCGCACGTCGCCTTTGATTTTGACGCCATGACCCAGAAAGACTGGTCCGTATAGCTCGGCATCAGGCGCTATCTCATATTCGCCGCCAACCCAAATATTGCCACCGATATGCTCGCCAAGACGTGGAAGCTGAACACGGCCATGCAAATAATCGGCTGTTGCGCGCATATACGCTTCGAGCGTGCCAATATCGGTCCAGTACCCGCTGGCAACATAACCAAATACCTGCTCGTTCTCTCGTAGCAATTGCGGAAAGACATCTTTTGACCAGTCAATATTCTTGTTTAGCTCGACATAATCAAGAACTTTGGGATCAATGATGTAAATGCCGGTATTGACCCGATCCGAAAACACCTCACCCCATGACGGCTTTTCCAGAAATTGTTTGATGCTGCCGTCTTCATTAGTGATGACAACACCATAATCCAAGGGGTTATCGACGTGTTTCAACACGACGGTGACCAATGAATGCTTTTGGTGATGATAATTGATGGCGTCTGTGATATTAATATCAGTTAAAGCATCGCCTGAGATTACCAAAAACGGGTCTTGCAGTAAATGTTGCGCATTTTTAACACTACCGGCTGTTCCTAGCGGCGATTCTTCAACAGAATACTCGATATTGAGACCATAGGATGAGCCGTCGCCAAAGAAATCTTGAATCACATTGGCAAGATATTGCACTGTTACGATAACATCGGTAATGCCGTGCAGCTTAAGCAACTCAAAAATATGCGCCATAACTGGCCGATCAGCTAGAGGAACCATCGGCTTGGGGCGATTGATTGTCAAGGGCCGGAGTCGCGAGCCTTCACCTCCAGCCATTACCACGGCTTTCATACTGCGCCTCCGGGATGTTTACGAACAGCTACATCAGGGGGCTGACTTTTGGCAGTATAGCATTGTGAGCAACTGCTGGACAACCTCGGGCTGTACCGTATTCATTGATTTTGGGATTTCAGCTTGCTTTATCAACATGGACTGTAAGCTGTGCAAGTCGTTGCGCTGCCGCGTGCAATGTTGATAGCTCTTTGGCAAAGCAAAAGCGAGCCATAAACGGAGCAGTAGCAGGTTGATCATAAAACACAGATGGAGGAATTGCAGCTACTCCAATCTCCGTTGTTAAGTAGCGGCAAAAGTCGACGTCAGAGCGCGGCGACCAGGGGCGAATATCGGCCATAACAAAGTACGTGCCGGCGGGTGGCGTTACGCCAAAACCGGTTTCCTGCAAAACACGAACCAGCAAATTCCGACGCTCCACATAAAACCGATGCAAGTCGTGGTAATACGTGCTTTGCAGTGCATCGGTTAGCGCCGCAGCCATGGCGTGTTGAAATGGCGTAGCAACTGCAAATGTCGTCCATTGGTGGGCACGCCGTACTGAGTTCGTAATGTGCGGCGGCGCGATTGTATAGCCGACCTTCCAACCGGTCATGCTGAACGTTTTACCAGTACTGTTAATCGTGACGGTACGCTCCCACATTCCTGGTAATGTTGCAATGGGGATGTGACGGCCTGTGAATACCATGCGATCATAAACCTCGTCGGCAATTGCGATCACATCATGCTCGACGCAAAGCTCGGCGATAAGCTCAAGCTCGTGAATGCTGAAAACTTTGCCGGTAGGATTATGCGGCGTGTTCACCACGATCGCGCGAGTCCGTAGTCCAAATGCAGATCGCAGCACGTCGGGATCAAATGACCAATCCATGGAACTGTCGGTAGCATCAGTCTGGGGAGGATTGAGCCGTACAAACCGAGGAACGCCTCCCGCCATGATCACATCCGGGCCATAGCTGTCGTATGCAGGCTCGAACAAAATAACCTCATCGCCCGGATCGACAAGTGCCTGCATGGTTGAAAAGAGCGCTTCTGTAGCGCCACTGGTAACAGTAACATCTTCTGGTGACGCGGATAAGCCATAGTGGCTATACGTATCGGCAATAGCCTGCCGCAACGACAGAACGCCTGACGATGGCGCGTATTGGTTATGATCGGCTTGAATTGCCTTAATCGCCGCTTGCTTTACATGAGCCGGCCCCGCAAAGTCTGGAAAGCCCTGTGACAAGTTGATGGCTTGATGCTCAACTGCCAGCGCGCTCATTTCGGTAAAAATTGATGTGCCAAAACTACGGACCCGCTGTGCCATCGGCTTCATTGCTGCTTTTCCTCTCCGCCGTGTGTCGGCTAGAAACTATGGAGCATTTTACATCCAAACGAAGAATAGGTCTTGAATATACAGATGCATCATGCTATAGTGATATTCATATAACCGCTGATTCCCACAATCACCCCCATAGCAAAGGTCGGTGCGAATTTGATCAACGTACTCGATCAGGTATTGGCTTACGCGCGGCAGCAGCGAATTCTGACCTACGATACACTATTGCGGTATATTCCAAGGCCAGAACTCGATATTCCTCTTGTAGATGAACTGTTTGCTTGCTGCCTTGCCGAAGACATTGATGTCTCTGAGAGCACCATAACCGACTCTAAAGATGGCTATACCGACGAACCGGATCTTGATGAAGCCGAACTAGAGCAGGTGCTAAGCACCGAGCCTGGTCTTGAAGATCCGATTCGTTTGTATCTCCGTGAGATTGGGCGTATTAGCTTGCTCACGGCGAAAGAAGAAATGTTGCTTGCGCAGCAGGTGGAACGAGGCGAGCTTGCCACTGCACGGCTGCAGGAAGGTGGGTTTCTTCGCGAAGAACGGCCAGCACTCCAACAGTGGATCTGTGAAGGCGAGGCAGCGCGACAACATCTCATCAACGCGAACTTGCGCCTTGTTGTCTCAATCTCCAAAAAATACGTAGGGCGCGGCCTGTCCTTTCTTGATCTGATTCAAGAAGGCAATATTGGCTTGATGCGTGCTACCGAAAAGTTCGACTACACCAAAGGCTTTAAGTTTTCAACCTACGCCACATGGTGGATTCGACAGGCAATCACGCGCTCGATCTCGGATCAAAGCCGCACGATTCGATTGCCGGTACACGTTGGCGAAACGATTAACCGCGTCAAAAAGACCGCGCATTCCCTACAACAATCCATGCAGCGCGAGCCCAGTTCGGAAGAAATCGCGCAGGCGGTTGGTATTCCCGAGGACAAGGTTCGACGTGTGCTTGAGGCGGCACGCTTGCCGGTTTCACTTGAGCAGCCTGTGGGCGAGGACGGCGACTCGGTGCTAGGTGACTTTATCGAGGATGAGCGCTCATCAGCACCGCTCGACACGGCCTCACACCAGATTCTCCGTGAGCAGATTGAGGTTGTGCTCGCGCGTCTCCCCGAGCGCGAACGAAAAATCATTCAGCTGCGCTACGGCTTGAATGATGGCCGGTACCGAACACTGGAAGAGGTTGGCAAAGAGTTTGGTATTACACGTGAGCGTATTCGCCAGATTGAGTCGAAGGTGCTGCGTAAGTTGCGCCATCCCTCCTATGGACGGCAGTTGCGCTCGTATTTGGAATAAGGTTTGGTTTGTGTTTGGTATAAAAGTGCCTGGTCATCAGATGACCGGGCGCTTTTGTATTGTGACTGAACGCATCACTCATAGCAACCGCTTCGTCTCCTTTTTGCATCGTTGCGGCGAACGACTTAACATAGGGACTAAGCGTAGTCTTAGCTAGAGGCTGATGCGTGACAATGTGATGCAAAGGAGCATACAGTGAACCAAACAATCATCGGCGTTGTGGGAGCCGGGCAGATGGGTGGCGGTATCGCCCAGGTCTTCGCCCAATATGGCTATTCGGTACGGATGCTGGACGTAACCGAGGCGGCGTTGCAACGCGGGACAGCCGCAATTAGCTCATCACTGGACCGGTTGGTAAAAAAGGGAACGTTAGCTTCCGAAGATAAAGCTACCATAATGAGTCGAATCGTGCCGGTGTTGGAAGTTGAGCGGTTTGCCGATGCCCAGGTTGTGATCGAGGCTGCTACGGAACGTAAAGACCTCAAGTTTGATCTTTTTCGCCGCCTAGATGAAATTTGTTCTCCAGAAACAATCCTCGCCTCAAATACCTCTTCTATTTCAATCACCGAAATCGCAGCCCAAACGCGCCGTCCGGCAAATGTGATTGGCATGCACTTTTTCAATCCTGTGCCAATTATGGGCTTGGTTGAGATTGTACGCGGTTTGCTGTCCAGCGACGAAACGTATCGAACCGTGGAAGGGCTTGCACGCGAACTGGGTAAAACGCCGGTTGAGGTCAACGACTCTCCGGGCTTCGTCTCTAACCGAATTTTGATGCCGATGATCAACGAGGCGGTTTTTGCGTTGTATGAAGGCGTGGCAACTGCCGAAGCGATCGATGGTGTGATGAAGCTGGGCATGAATCATCCGATGGGACCTCTCACGCTGGCTGACTTCATCGGACTGGATACGTGCTTGGCGATCATGGAAGTGCTGCACGAGGGGCTTGGTGATCCCAAGTACCGACCGTGTCCACTGCTACGCAAAATGGTGGCGGCAGGACTGCTTGGCAAGAAGTCGGGACGCGGCTTTTACACATACGCATAATTGAATTTTCGCGGAACGAGGCCGACGATGCATTCTAACGAGGATGTATCGCGGCTCTCGCTCCGTAGTTGTGGTTTTGGTTCCTGAAACGCTCTGCACTGCGTGGTACATCCTCGTATAATAATCGTGCAAATGATTATTGGAGTACCCTATGTCTGTACTTAAGCGAAATAATGTTAAGATTTCTGGTGATGGCCAGCAACACATGTTGTTTGCTCACGGTTTTGGCTGTGATCAACATATGTGGCGCTTTGTTGCACCCGCGTTCGAGTCCGACTACCAAGTTACGTTGTTTGATCATGTCGGTGCGGGTGGCTCGGACATAAATGCGTATAATGCGACGAAATACAGCACACTACAGGGTTATGCCGCTGATGTGCTGGAAATATGTGCTGCGCTCAATGTAACAAATGGTATATTCGTTGGACATTCGGTTTCGGCTATGATCGGCGTACTCGCTGCAATCCAGGAACCCGACCGTTTTGAAAAGCTTGTTCTGGTTGCACCGTCACCGTGTTATATCAATGACAACGATTACATAGGCGGGTTTAATCGCATCGACATTGAGGAATTGCTCGAAGTTCTTGACGATAATTATCTCGGCTGGTCCAGCACAATGGCTCCTTCAATTATTGGCAATCCAGATCGTCCCGAACTTGGGGAAGAGCTTACTACCAGCTTTTGCCGCACAAATCCGCAGATCGCAAAGCAATTCGCTCGTGTTACATTCCTTTCCGATAGTCGTGGAGACCTGCCACACCTGAAAACTGAGTCACTTATTCTTCAATGTTCGGAAGACGTGATTGCGCCCGAGTCTGTCGGCCAATATCTACATAAAACGTTAGCGCATAATCGTCTGGTTGTTATGAAGGCGACGGGACACTGCCCAAATCTTAGCGCACCCGAGGAGACCATTGCTGCAATAAAGGCGTTTGTATAAGGGTTGAGATATTTGACACCACATAATGCAACAAGCAACGAGTCAGATGAAGGGGTCTTTGAGGAAAACCTTGAAGACTTGTACGAACATGCGCCCTGTGGCTATGTTTCCACACTTCCTGATGGCACGTTTGCCAAAGTTAACCAAACCTTTCTAACCTGGACGGGCTTTCAGCGTGAAGATTTGCTTGCCCGTAAAAAATTTCAAGACCTATTATCTATTGCCGGTAAAATCTTCCACGAAACGCACTTTGCACCACTTCTACAGATGCAAGGATACGTTAACGAAATTGCCTTCGATCTTGTCTGTCAGGATGGTCATCGACTGCCGGTATTAATTACCACTATCCAAAAACGAGATGTCTCAGGGTTGCCGCTGCTTAATCGGACCACAATCTTTAATGCAAGTGAACGCAGGCAGTATGAACGGGAAATCCAGCTTGCTCGGAAAAAAGCTGAGGAAGCACTAGCGATACGTAATCAATTTTTGACGTTAGCCTCGCACGAGCTAAAAACACCGTTGACTGCAATACTTGGCAATATCGAACTTTTACAACGACGAGTTAACCGAGAAAATACGCTGAATGCTCGTGATCAACGAACTCTTCAGACCATTTCCGATCAAACATACCGCCTTAATAAAATGATCATGTCCTTGCTTGATATTTCACGGATCGAAACGGGACAGCTAGGGATAGAACAAGCTGCTGTCGAGGTTGTCGGCTTGGTTAAGCGGATTGTAGAAGACGTTCACTCAACGTTGAGCGAAGACCAGATAGAATTAATATCTCC
>JASKZZ010000172.1 GCA_030147335.1 Herpetosiphonaceae bacterium
TGCGCGCCGAGTTTGTGCCAGTCGTGTACGATGCGCTGTACGACGCGCTTTCCACGCAGCGAGTGGATATGCTGGCGGCGGCACTACCGCTTGCGCCTGAGCAAGGTTGGCGCGCACGCTTTTCGACGCCGTATCTCAACGCGGGCCAGCTGCTGGTTGTTCCCACATCGTCAAACATCGAAAATGAAGGACAGCTTGGCGAGCGCGTGGTTGGCGTTGCGCTTGGCAGCGATGGTGATACGTTTGCGCGACGGCTGCGTCGTGACCTGCCTACAATGACAGTTCAATCACGATTCGAGACAGCGGATGCGGCATTAGCAGCACTGGCGAGCGGCGAACTTGACGCCGTTATTACCGATGCCGTCAGCGCACTTTCTGCTACCTCACGTCATCCAAACCTTAAGATTGCCCGCGCTGTCACCTTCGATCCGTATGTGTTAGCCGTACCAGCGGCGGCATATCAGTTGCAGCGCGAGGTTGATCGCGGGCTGGATGAGATGCGCCGCGACAATGTATTCGATCAGCTGAACGCAAAGTGGTTTCGCTAACCACACAGACCCAACGTGCATCCCCAGATACGGAAAGCGCCCCACAGGCTCAAGCCTGCAGGACGCTTTGTTGTAGCGTGCTTATGTGTATGCCGGTAACCTGACTGCTAGCGGCTGACGATTCGGAAATCTAGCTGCCGTAGTAACTGTAGCCGTCCTCACCCTTAACATCGGTCAGCACAACGCCGACGATGTTGGCATTGACTTTATCAAGCAGTCGCCGCGCTTCTCGCGCACGATCACGCCTGGTTGCGCCTGCACGAAACACCAGCAGCACACCATCTACTTTGGTGGCCAGCACAACCGCATCGGTGACGGCAGTGACAGGCGGCGTATCGAAGAGCACAATATCGGCGTTGTCGCGCAGCTGGGCAATAACCGCTTCCATACGCTTCGACCCTAGAATATCGGCGGGACGCGGCGGCAGCGGACCACTTGTGAGTACCAGGAGACCGGGCACCTCGGTTTTTTGTACCGGCGCACGACTACCCTCCTGCAACATCATGCTGGTCAAGCCTTGATCATTGGACAAGCCAAACAGCGTATGCAGCGTTGGTCGGCGGAGGTCGCAGTCTACCAAAATGACGCGCTGCTCGGATTGAGCCATTGTGACCGCCAGATTAGCAATTGTCGTGCTTTTACCTTCGTCGGGCGCGGTACTCGTCATCAACAGCGTGCGGAGCTGCTTATCCAAACTCGAAAACTGGATGTTGGTGCGCAGCGCGCGATACGCTTCAGCAGCGGGGGAGCGCGGGTCTCCCAACGCAACCAATTGCCCTACACCGGATGTTTTATTGGTCATGATGTTCGTGCCCCTTACGCTGGACCGATTGAGCGATAATGCCCGAAGTCGGCGCTGATCTAAAACGTGGCGTTGCTCGACCACCGCGCGCCGCGCCGCTCGGGATTGAGCCGATCGTCGGTAGGTCGGAATAGCGCTCAACGTCAGCCGATGTTTTAAGCGTATCGTCCATGTATTCGAGCACAAACGCCACCAACACGCCCAACACGAGTCCAAGAATACCGCCGGCAAGGACGTTTATCTTTTTGTTAGGCGAATAGCTGAGAAACGTTGGCGAAAGCGTCCGCTCAAGGCTAACCCGGTCCTCACCGATTGCAATGCGGTTCGACTCTACCACCACCGAGTTCAGCCGTTCACCAACGGCAGCTGCGATTCGCTGCGCAGTTGGAACATCGTAATATTCTGTTTCGATCACGAAGCGGGATTCTGCCGGCTGCACCTGCACCCGCACAAACTCCATCATCTGCGTGCCGGTCTTATCAAGCTGTAGCTGCTGCGCAACGCCTTGGAGCCGATCCGGGTTGTACACACGATTGCGATAATCGTTGAAGACGCGCTCGCCACCAATTAACGCAACACCCGAGTCAATCCGGTTGGAACGAACACTGTATTCGGTACGGACCTTGAATAATGGTGTCGGAATTAATGAAAAGCCATAAGCGGCAATCGCCGCAGATAGCGCAGTCAGCCCAATCACCCACCAGCGCTTTCGCACCACACCAATATAATCTTCAAGACGCATAAAAGCTTATCCCTTTTGCGCGATTGCAAGCGCCCTAACTTTTTGATCCCCTGACCATCGGGATCACACCGGCGACCTCCAGACCAAGTGCTTCAATGTCGTTGCGCCGACGCACTGTTTGATCGAGGTAATGACGAAGAAAGGCAATACCAAGCGCCAGCAAAAAGGCCAGCAGCGTGCGCAGCACGAGATCAAGCGCCAGCTGCACAATTCCACCGGCTCGCTCCGCCTCGGCTGGCTGCTCCAGCACCGATATATCAAGCTGCGCCGAGTCATTGCGCGCCCAGTAGCTCAACCCTTTTTCCTGAATCATCGCCACCGCCGCCTGCGCCATCCACGTCGCATGATCGGCCTGATCCGCTTCAACCTCAAGAAACACCGCCCGATGTTTACGCTCGGCGCTAAAGCCTTGCTGAACCGCCTCCACATCCAGATCGACGTTGTGCTGCTGCTTGACCCAGCCCGTGACATCCTGCGCGAACAACGGCGACTCGACCAACTGCAGCATGTCGTCAACAATATATTCGGAAGCCGCCCAGCTGTAGTTGTTATTATAATCGGGCAGCGGCACATCGGGCGTCGTTTGTGCCAGCGACGACTGGGTAATCAACATTGTGGCAGTGGACGCGTAGCGAGCAGGACCGAACTGCCACAGCAGCAGTGTCAAAAGCGCTACCAGTAGCGGCAGCCCAAGCACGAGCCACAATGACCGTTGAAAGATTCCAAAATACTGCCGAATTTCCATGCGCTTCATTCCTATGATTTAGATGTATCGTATGCAACGCATCCGTCAGCTACAGACGCGTGATCTAGAGCTGGCTTTGTTGGCTGGTCGCGGCCAAACGCGCGGCAATAAATTGCTCAATACGCTGTTTGAATCGATCTCGGCCAAACTGTTCGGCATGACGGCGAATCACATCCGGCTCGAAGCGGATTGTGCGACTCTGCGCAACTGCGACCGCAAGCGCGGCAGGTGTTTGCTCGTGGAAAAAACAGCCGGTCACGCCGTCGCGTACCGTTTCGCGCACGCCGCCGGCCGCATACGCGATCACCGGACGACCGGCAGCCATCGCCTCAACCGGTTGAATCCCGGCATCCTCTTCGCCTGCCGTGATGTACGCACGGCAACGTCGATACAGGCTGCGCAGCTCGTCTTCGTCCACCCGGCCAACAAAGCGCACATTCGGCCCCGCTATCGCTTCAAGCTGCTCACGGTCGCGCCCGCTGCCAAAAACGACCAGCGGCAGCTTCAAGGCGGTAAACGCCTGAACCACCACATCAATGCGCTTATACGGCACCAGACGGCCACCGGTCAGATAAAACTCTTCCGGCTTGCTCGGCGCATACGGTGGCAGATCAACCGGCGGCGGTATCACCTCAGAGGGCTGCCCGTAATAGCGCTGGATGCGTCCGGTCACTTCGTGCGAGTTCGCGATAAACGCATCGACACGCTTGGAAGACAACACATCCCACATCCGCAGGTACGTCAATAGCACGCCCAGAATGCCACTCACCGGCCCGCCAAGCGACTCGCGCTCGACGTACTCGCCGGTACGCCAAGCGAAGCGCATCGGCGTGTGGCAGTAGCAAATGTGCAGCGCACCCGGTCGCGGGATGATGCCCTTGGCATAGGCGCTGGACGAGCTAATCACCAGATC
>JASKZZ010000029.1 GCA_030147335.1 Herpetosiphonaceae bacterium
AGTGGCACATTGTTGGCGCTGCCGCTCACCGCGCGGGCGACGGTGCTGGGTGTGCTGTTGCTGGATCGCGACTCACTGACTGACCCCTGGACGCCACGTCAAATGACGATCGCTACCGGTATTGCAAGTCAGGCGGCAAGCGCAATTGAAAGCTCGCTGCTGGCGCATAAAGCCATGGAGCAGGAGCGATTGGCGCAAGAAGTGCGTGTGGCCCGAGAGATCCAAACATCGTTGTTACCAAACGCCGCTCCACGTCTGCCGGGATGGGATATTGCGGCGGCATGGCGAGCGGCGCGTGCTGTTGGTGGTGACTTTTACGATTTTTGGGTTGTTGGCGATAAAGGTAACTCGCCGCTGCTGCAATTCCCCGGCGACCAACGAACGTACCCGGTGCCGGGTGACCTGACAACATCGGGAGAGGGCGAGTTAGATGCGCCTCATTTTGGCTTTGTGGTTGCCGACGTATCAGATAAAGGCGTGCCGGCAGCTTTATTTATGGCGTTATCACGCTCGCTGATGCGCGCCGCGTCACTCGATGGCTCGCCGCCCGCAACTGCTGTCGGTCGTGCTAATCGTTGGATCGCACGCGACTCACAGTCAGGAATGTTTGTAACGCTGTTCTATGGCCTGCTCGACCCGCTAACCGGACGGCTGCAATTCACAAATGCTGGTCATAACCCGCCGATACTCCTGCGAAGCGTGGGTGCTATCGAAACACTGGGCCGTTCCGGGATCGCGCTGGGGGTAATCGAAGACGCGCAGTATAACGAGTCGCAGGTGGTGCTGGGGCCGGATGATGTGGTGGTCTGCTACACCGATGGCGTGACCGAGGCGATTAACACAGCTGAGGAAGAGTACGGCGTGCCCCGGCTGACGAGGGTTGTTGAGCAGTTCCGGGATCGACCGGCTGAGGTCATCGTGCAGGCGATTCTTAGTGACCTTGCTGCTCATACCGGTGACCGGCCAGCGTTTGATGATGTGACCCTGGTGGTGCTAAAACGGCTTCCAGCCGTGGCGCGGATTGCTTAATCGAGCGATTGAAGCGACGACATCAAGGCCGGTCAGGTGATCAAATGAGCGTTAATGGCAAAGCTCCCAAAGGTATGCACCTTTGGGAGCTTTATCGTTACATGGTGAAGAACTACTAGCGATGTTACTCGCTATACTCTGAGCAGAATGGCGCTGTCGCGTCGTATGCCTTTGACGTATCGCCTTCAACTGCGCGAAGCGCATCGATTCGTCCGTTACCAAAGCATTCGTCATAGCCGTTGAGCCCAATATCGACAGCCGTTGATTGTAGGTAGCTTTCAACCTTTTGCGGCGATAGCTTCATGTCTCCATCTGAGCCAAGCGTACCAAACTGGCTGACAATCAACGCGGCAACACCTGCTGCATGAGGTGACGCCATTGATGTGCCCTGGATGCAGCCGTATGCGCCACCAGGTAATGTTGACAAGATTGTGGTTGTGCAGTCACCCGTTGATCCATTGCCGCCAGGAGCGGTAATGTCTGCCATGCCGGTGCCATAGTTCGAGTAGCTTGCCTTCTCGCTGTTGCGCCCAACCGACGCTGTACCGATCACGCCCTGTGTTTCCGCCGGCACGACTTCACATTCGTTGCCGATTGGCTCGCCCGACTCACCAACCGGATGAGCAAGATCCTGGTCCGAGTTGCCAAGCGCCGCTACAGGTGTTACGCCACGGTTACGAGCGTATTGAATGGCGCGCTCAACGGCTGTACGGAACGCGTTGTGCGTTTCGACGTTGCGGCACTTGAACTCGGTGGACTCTTGGAACTCGTTGTCGTCAACGAAGAAGCTCATGTTGATGACATCGAACTGCTGATCGCCCGAATAGGTAATACCGTCAACAACCGCGCTGGCGTAGCAATAGCCGCTGGTATCACATGTTTTAACCGGAACCAGTGTCACATTCGGCGCAACACCGACCATACCGAGGCCGTTCGCCTGCGCTGCGATTGTGCCCGCGACATGCGTGCCGTGGAACTGATTGTCGGTGCAGGGGTCAGGCGAGCCTACGCCCGGTCCAGTGGGTAAAAAGCCGACCGAGTTACGGCCGCGCGCGCAATCGACGTTTGTTCCTTTGCCGTCAATCACGAAATCGGGGTGCCGTCCATCAATGCCGCTGTCGAGCACGCCAACATCAACCGTGCGTGCCCCTGCCTGGACATTGTGTGCCTCAGGGGCGCGAATTTGGAGCATGTCCCACTGCTGCGCTTCAAGCGGATCTTCCGTTTGCTCCGGACCACCCGTCGATTGAGTTGGATCAACTACCGTTAGCTGGCCGCTATCAATCGCTTCTTGCATGGTTGGAAATTGCTTCCACCCAAAGTCCTCACCAACAGACTCGACCAGCGCGTAGCTGCTCATAAGCTGGGTAAACGTCGTGTTTGCCGACTCAACAACCATCACGCCGGTCTGCTTCGACAAATCGTTGACTACAGTTCCACCGGCTGCTTGTACGAGTGAGAGCGCATACTGATGGTTCAGCGCATAGTTGCCGCCAAGGGCATACGTGCCGTCGAGCGCATACGTGCCTGCAAATACCACAAGGTATCGCTGACTTGTTGCTGTACCTGCAAGGCTGGTAGAAGATGTCATAACCGTCAATGCTACGGCGAGCGCAAGAGCCAAGAGTCCGCGTACCTTCCCCATCGATCCCTCCATGACCTGATTCTTGAAGCTTTTATCGTTGTTGACCGACATCGCGCCGTGAAAACCACGTCGCATCCTGTGTTAACTAGCTTCGCTACCGTCTGCTGACCCGGTATCTGCTCGCAGTTAATCGAATACGGTGAGGGCAATAAAGTGTTAGAAACCGTATGGCGAGAATTAACCAGATTTTACACACCATCGCAGGTGGTGTCAATAGGATGTAACCACTTTTGATGGTGTATTTATGAGGAGTTTTATAAAAGCTCTTTTCTATGAACATGATTAAGTGTTATTGGTCGTCGCTATCACTTTTTATGTGCTGTGCTCTGTTGTTGAGCCAGAGTTATGGTACACTTAAGCTTGTGATTAAAATAACAATCTGATCTAGTGTTGTGCTGATACAGGCGGTGAAGCTGCCTTCGTGCGCAACGAATGGCAAACTGTTATGCTGCCAGCCGCTCCTTCAATCGCTGGTGTTCCGTATCCGCTTGGACATGGCCAAGTTGGAATTACGACACGCACACGCCAACAGGTTTGTATTCGACATATTGTGCAGCGCGACGCATCATTGCTGGTTGACCTGTTCCATAATCTTTCGGAACGTACCCGATGGCTGCGCTTCTTTTCGCCAGTCGGTATTCCCGCCGAACGCCTGTGGGATGAAGCAACCCGCCTATCCGACATTGACCCGCGAGTTCAGGCGGCGCTGATTGCCACAATTAACACAGCCGATGGCGAGCATGGGGTGGCAGTTGCGCGAATGATCCGTGATGAGGCACTATCAGACACTGCCGAGGTTGCGATTGTGGTGCGTGACGATTTTCAGCGCGAGGGTATCGGGCGCACTATCTTTGATCTGTTGGTGCAAATCGCGTTGGTGCAGGATATCAAGCGGTTGTATGCGATTACCATGCCGGAAAATCTTGGAATGCAGCGGCTGGCTCGTGGCGTGGGACTGCCGGTTGGTGTGCGGATTCAAGAAGGCGAGATGACGATTACCATTCATCTTCAAGGCAAGTAGCGCCCGAAATCATTCGACCCACCCGTTCGGAGGGTAGGTCGATGAACATCAGGCGCTTGTGTTGCCCAACGGCGCTGCCTAGTCGTCGGCGTAGCGCTCTTCTTTCCAATAATCGGCGTTGTTGTTATAGCCATAGCGCTCCCAGAAACCGAGTTGATCTTGGCTCATAAACTCGATGCCGCGCAGCCACTTGGCCGACTTCCACAAATACTTCTTGGGAACAAGCGACCGCAGCGGGAAGCCATGCTCCGGATCCAGCTCCTTGTCCTCAAACATATAGGCCAGCATTGCGTCGTCCTCGAACATCACTTCAAGCGGGACATTCGCGGTAAAGCCAGCCTCGCAGTGCCACAAAATAAACTTAGCGCTGGGCTTGAGCGCCGGAATATGTTGTAGAAAATCGCGGAAGTGAACGCCGGTCCATGTTGTGTCCAGCTTGCTCCAGCGTGTGACGCAGTGAATATCAGTGGTGATGGTGGTAGTTGGGAGACTGCGAAACTCGGCAAACGAAAATAGCTTTGGCTCCTCGATCTCGCCCCAAACACGCAAATCCCAGGCCTGCTCAAGATTCTGGTAGCTCGGCACAGATCCATAGTGCAGCACAGGAAACTTTTCAGTCACATACTGGCCCGGAGGGACGCGATCAGCCATCCCCTCGGGTGTACGGTCATAATTTTTACGAAATCGTTCAAACATTGT
>JASKZZ010000256.1 GCA_030147335.1 Herpetosiphonaceae bacterium
GATCGCCGGTGTTCGCACCTCGGTGCCCATTCGCGCGTTGAAATATACATCTGGTGCCGCAACAAACGGTCGATTCGTATTACGATCAACCTCCAGCCGCAGTACATGCTTGCCGTCCGGTTTCTCATCGTAGCCCCAGAAGGTGAAGCAGTGACCAAACATACACTGTGTTTCGCCTTGCGGAATAACGAGCTTCTCCTCAGGGCTGGCATACGCATACGAGCCAATCACACCAACCAGGAGCAGCGCCATACCTACGTGGGCAACATAACCGCCGATCCGCAGCCATCCGGTACGCAGCGTCCGAACAATCATCACCACATTCGCGCCAAGGGCAAATGTTGCTAGCGCAAGATACGCCAGCGACATCCCATCACGAACGCCTAGCACAATGCCGATGCTTGTTAAAATCACCGCCGCTACAAAAGGCCAGCGCAACGACAACAGCAGCTTGCGACCGTTGGTTCCACGCCAGCCAAGCAGTGGACCAAAGGCCATCAGCGTCACCAGCACCAGTCCCAGCGGGCTTGTAGTGCGTTTAAAGAAGTCGGGCATTAGCGAGAAGCGGCCATCGCTGAATGGCTGGCCACCAAACTGCGTTCCATTGTCGATGTTAAACGCTCGCCCAAAAAAGCGTGCAAATGTATCGCTCAAACCCTTAATCGACGTAATCCACGGCATCGACGTGCCAAACGCGATGACCACCCCAATAATCACGAACGTCAGCATCATCAGCACAAATGCGGTATCACGTGAAAGCAGCGCTTCCGAGAGTGCTTTACGGGGCACATCACGCCAGCGCATCACCAGCAGCCCAATGCCAACTGTCATCAGTGTCAGCATCGCGCTGAGCATCACTGTCTTAAGTCCTTCCTCAACAAACGAGTGGACCGAGAAGTTTGACAGCACGCCTGAACGGGTCAAGAACGAGGCATAGAAAACAAAGCCGTAGGTTAGGATCGCCAGAAAAAAGTTGGCGCGGCGCAGCCCGCCATGCGCTCGCTGGGCTAACAGACCATGAAGCAGCGCGCCACCAGTTAGCCACGGCACCAGTGATGAGTTCTCAACCGGATCCCAAGCCCAGTAGCCACCCCAGCCAAGTGATTCGTAGGCCCAATAGCCGCCCATTGTCAGCGCCAGACCTAACACCGTCCAGCCTGCTACTGTCCAAGGTAGAGCTAGCCGCGCCCAGCCGTCGTAATCGCGACGCCACAAGCCTGCTAGCGCCAAGCAAAATGGCACGCCAAGCAAGCCATAGCCGGTAAACAGCGTCGGGGGGTGTATAACCATCCAGACATTGTGTAGCTGAGGATTGAGGCCACGACCATCCGGCGGCGGATATGGCATTCCCGCAACGGCTTCGGTTGGCAAAAAGGGATTGCGGATCAGCATAAAGACGATCAGCATCGCCTGAAGCATCATCAGCAAAGACAGCACATAGGGCTCATACTCGCGTGTCCGCCGCATCAAAAATGGCGCGACAATCAAGCCGACCAGCGCCCACACAACCAGGCTGCCCGGCTGCCCCGCCCATACCGCCGCAATCCGATAACGCAGCTCCAGCTCTTGTGAGCTGTAATCGTACACATAGCGAATGTCATAACGCTGCATCAAAAACAGCGCCAAAATCAGCATTGCCGACGAGGCGGCCAAACCAAGCGCGCTGAATGCAGCGATGCGACCCCAGCGCAGCAAGTTCGTTCGCCCGCTCACTACCAGAAGGTAGCAGGCCGACGACAACACCGACGTGAGGATCGCACCAAAAATCAAACTTGTGCCAATGTAATACATGTATTTGTGACCACGAAACCCAGCATCAAGATGTTAGAAGCACGTTCGCCCATGCATCTTGGTTCTCGGTTCTTGGTTCTTATTGCACTTGCTGCTCTTGATATTTCGACGGACACTTAACCAAAAGCTGGTCGGCCTCAAACATGCCCACTTGAGCATTGTATCGTCCAGTCGCCGCCACACTGATCGCGTCATCGAAGTTGCCGGGCTTGGTCGGATGAATAACTTTTAATGTTGCGCCCGTGTTGTCTTGAATGTCGAAAGTCCAGTTCATCTTGTCGTCGTAGGCGCCTTTGCTATACAAATAGCCAAAGACTTGCACCGTCCCCGCCGTTTGTTTGGACTCCCCAATTGTCACGGAGCGAGTTAGCGAACCACGCAGCGACCATGCGCCAAAACCGAGCGCAAGGGCAATAACGCCAAGCATCAACCATTGAACCGGCTTAAGGCCCAACCTTCGACCCCGACTCACCGTTCGTTCAGCCGCGCCTTCAACCGCGATTGAGGCCATCACTCAACTCCTTCTCCATACGCTTTGGACGAAGCGGTTCACTCTCAACAACCTTGGCTACTCGTGCCTCTGGCTGCTGTGCATCGTTCGCTTGCAGATCAAGCATACGCTGCAGCTCCCGTACGCCACGGTCCAATCGCCACAGGTAGACAAAAAAGCCTATCATAACTACCAGGGCTACAGCAGCGGCAACATACATAGCCAGTTCAGGATTATTAATAATACCAGGCATTACACAAACCCTCGCACTTCCACACGTCGCCGCAAGTGAAGCAGCGTCGTGCGCAGATTGAAAACCCAGAAGAACAAGCCGGTAAAGCCGGCCAAGGACGCCAGCAGTGTTGTACGTGTTGCTACATTGCTGCGCTGACTGGTATTACCAGGAGCTTGAATATTGAGCTTGACACCCGTCTCATCAACACCTTGCAGCGCAAGCATAAAGCGACTGTCGGGAAAGTTCGGCATAAACTCTTGCCGACCCGTCGCCGCATTATACGACGGACGCAGTGTTTGTCGATTTGAAAAGCCAACGCCCGACGTATCGACTACCGCTGTTACAAGATCACCACTACGCTCGATAGCCAACACCTGTAGCCGCTGATCGCCGAGCTGGCCCACTCCATTTTGTGCCAACGTAATGCCGTTGCACTGCGATCCCGGCAGAAATGCGCAGTTAGGATGCAGCGTATTCTCGTACAAGCGCGGCACAACATACGTCAGCAGTGGCGCGGAAACAAACGCAAACAGCGCATATACAGCGGCAAGCTGACGGCGACGATCAGGATCGTCAATTGCCGAGCGCAGCGCAAAGTACGCGCCATAGATTAGCAACAAAATCAAGATCGAGGTTTCACGCGGCTCCCAGTTCCACCACGATCCCCACACAACTTTGGCAAACATCGAGCCGGTTACCGTCGCCAGGATTGAGAATAAAAACCCTAGCTCAGTCGCTGCCAGAGCGCGGTCATCATCACGCTCTCGTCGACGCCTCAAAAACAGGATGCTGTACCATGCAGCAATCGCAAATGCAAAGGTTGACAGCCAAGCCGTCGGTACATGCATCATCACGATCCGGCCAGTGTTGCCAAGACCTTGATACTCGGGCACCCACAAAAACATGGCCGCAACGACCGCTAGCATCCACAGCGTTACCAGCCACTTCGCAGCACTTGGTATCCAGCGCGTAGTTGATTGTGATTGTGCAATCATAATTGTTTATTGAAACAAAGAACTGAAAACATATAACAGACGATTATGGAGCCGATTTTGTTCTTAGTTCTTGGTTCTCCCGTTACGCTTCCCAAACATATGGAAACAAAAATAGCGCCGCGCTCGTCATCGCCACTGCATACGCTCCCAAACCTTGGAGCTGCGGCAACACCACTCGCCATGGTACGCCTGTAAGTGCTTGCTCCGTCGCCAGCATCGCGATCACCAACTGCGGAAACACGACCGGAAATGCTAATGCTGCAAACAATGCTGACCTTGCCGATGCTCGGGCAATAATTGCCGCAATCAATGTCACTGTTGACGCTAGCCCAATCCCACCCAACAGCAGTGTAAGACTCAACATCGGCACGTTCGCAATCCGCATGTTCACAAAAAATGTCAGCAGAACAGTAATGCTAAAGCTCAAAGCGCTCAGGAGCAGCAGATTGAGCAGCCACTTGCCGATAAAAATTGCCAGCGGCGATACATTCAAGCGCAACAACGTCGCCGTTTGAACCTCTTCCTCGTGTACAAACGCGCGGCCAAGTCCACTGAGTGCCGCAAAAAAAATCGCAATCCACAGCACTGTTGCTTGGATTGCTGGCGTTGTCGGCTCTCGTGGCGCGAGACGCGGCCCGAGGTAGAAGCTCACCACCAGCACAACCGTAAGCGCAAACATTGCCAGAGCGTTTAGCGCATACCGAGTCCGAAGCTCACTTCGCACATCCTTGCGCAAAACTGCCCAGACTGCACGCACAAACTGTATGGTTGAGTTGGCCCTAGAGTCTACGTATGCGGCACGTCGTTCGATCTGTTTTGCCAAGATTACGCCTCGTCGAGCGCCAGCACAAAATCGCCATACTTGCGATCTCGCGGGTCGTTGGTAGCAATGACCGTCAAGCCACGAGTCCTCTGCTCGGCAATAATCCGGTCGACTATTGCAATCCCCGCCTGATCAAGATTGGTCGTCGGCTCGTCAAGCAAAAGCACTGGCGGCTGATGAAGCAGGGCTAACGCATAGCGTAAACGTTGCTGCATGCCCGATGAAAACCCACCGACGAACTCTTCTTCTCTTCCACCAAGGCCAACGTTCCCCAACAGCTCTCGTTGCGCGGCAGCGTTTAGTTCAAGACCACGAACGTCCGCTATAAACTCGATATGCTCACGCGCCGTCAGCTCACGGTACACATGAACATCGGGGCCGACCATACCAATGACTAAGCGTACCGCATTCGGCTCGATCACCATGCCGTCACACATGTACGTAACCACACCAGTGCTTGGACGTTGTAAGCCAGCCAGTATTCGCAGTAATGTTGACTTGCCGACACCATTATGGCCTGTGACCAGCAGCACATCGCCTAAAGACATATCGGCGACAATGTTATGCAGTACCTGTCGAGCGCCGTATCGCTTACTAACGCCGTCGATCAACAGCCGAATTGCAGACGTTTTCACTACAACTATTCTAGCATATCGTCACTTTATGTCAAAGGCAATCTGCAATACAACCTGTACAGAGTGTAAAGTGTTTCTTTATCGGTACACGAACGGAAGGAGCATGGGGCAAGCGTGGTAGAAGGTTCTCAGGCGGTCTCGCTTAGAGACTCGGGCGGGATAGAGGCAGGGTTGGGATTAGCTGTCACTGGGGTGTCACCGCTAGCAATCACATCGGAGCTAGCGGCAGATGATGGCAGGTCTGAAGCAGGAGCTAGATCAGCGGCCTCAGCTGGCAGAATTTCGGCGCGCGGCGCGCGTAAAAACTCCATCAATGATGGATGGAAAACATCAGGCTGATCGGCCCACGGAAAGTGGCGCGAACCCTGAATACTCAGCTGACGGAGGTAAGGCGAGGTCGTCACAGCGCGTCGAATCACATCGATCTGACTAGGCATGACAATATCATCCCGAGTACCATGAATAACCAGCGACGGAACACGCAGGCGTGGTAGATCAGGACGCAGATCCGTTCGCATCATTGAGCGAACAGACGCACGTACACTATCGGCAGTTGGCTTGATGCTGTCTGCCAAGATTTCGAGCATATCCTGCTCGTTCGCTTCCTTGAGAAAATAACGAAACAACCGCTGCGTCAAGGTAGGCAGCGCATCCATGCCGCGTGCAATGGGTCGAAATGCGGTGAGCTTAAGCAGGGGCGCCAGTGACGAACCGACAATTGGCGCCCCGACCGTCACCACCCGATCAATCCGCTCGGGATGCTCGATTGCCGTTTTAAGCGAGACCATCCCGCCCATAGAATGCCCGACCAGTGTAATCCGCTCAATACCAAGCGCGTCCAAAAACCGAATAACCTGCTCGGCATACGCACTGATCGACGGCTCGATTGCGCGCTGGTACGTATCGCCAAAGCCAATCAAATCAAAAGCGTATGTGCGGAAATGCGACGAAGCAACTTCCATCGACGGCAGCCAGTAGCGCCACGAGCCAAGCCAGCCATGCAAAAAAAGCACGGGCCGTCCCTTGCCGAGTACCTCGTAATGCACTGCCTGCTGATCGATATACACAACGCTCATATAAATTTCCTTCAACAGAGAACAGAGAACAAGGCACATAGGCAAACGCTCAAATGCTCTGTTCTCTGTTCTTTGTTGTCTGAGTTGAACAAACTAGGCCGCGCGATGATCAACCTTGAGCGCGGTGCCAACCTGTGCCCGCAACGATGCAAGACTTGTTTCACGCTCGATTACCGAGCGACGCAGCTTCCATTGCAGACCTGCAATCTCATCGGCAATGCCGCGCAAACTTTGCATCTCGGTTTCCAACGCTTCCAGAATTCGGTCTGCTGCGACGGTTGGCTGCGCCTGCTGCACGGCAACCGCGTGGTTAAGCGCGGCCATCCGATCTTGCATTGTCGCCAACAAGCCCATCAAATTGCCCCAGCTTTCGCTATCGGCCACCCGGCTCTTGTGCTGCGTTTGCACGCCCGTTGTCAACCACTCACCAAGCTGACCTTGGAGCGATTCGATCCGGTTCTGAAGCTGTGGCAGGCCAGTCGCCTCGGCAATCTGTTCTGGACTAATGTTCACCGTTGCTGGACGATCCGTACTCGCTATTTGACCGATCTGGTCGTGCATGTAAGAGATCGAGCTGCCGATCTGTGCTTGCCGTAGTGTAACAGCTTCCTGCTCACTTAGCACGTCAAGCAGCATTTCGCGCAGCCGCGCGGCTTCTTCGGTTGCCCGTCCTTCTTGACGATTTAAGATCCGGGGCATCATAAAAATCAGCCCAAGCAGCAGCAATACATTAAGCACCACTGCCGCGCCAATGAGAATACCGATGTACGATGATTGCATGAATAAGTGCCTCCCGCGATGTGGTGTTACTTTGAAGCTGCTACATCGCAGCACACTAAACTACCGACATGCGCATTATAAATATTGGAAGAACATCGGGTCAACGGTTCAAGCGCGATAGCGATTACAGATCCATGACACTGCTACAATATACGTATGCAACGTATTTTGATTGTTGATGACGAGCGGCCAATTGTTACTCTGCTGGAACAAAGACTGCGCCGTGACGGGTTTGATGTCGGCGAGGCAACAACCGGAACGGCTGCGCTTGACGCGCTGCGTGAACAGCCCCATGCCGCGCTTCTACTCGACATTGGGCTTCCGGATATGGATGGGTTTGAAGTATTGCGGCGATTGCGGGCAGAAGGTCAGCGTTTGCCGGTGATCATGCTCACAGCGCGTGGGGATGAGGTAGATCGGGTGGTGGGCTTGGAGCTGGGTGCCGATGATTATGTTGTCAAGCCATTCTCACCGCGTGAGCTGGTAGCGCGTATTCGTGCGCTGCTCCGACGTACAGCAGAGGTGGAAAATCTTCGCGCGCAGTTACAGCCAAAATCAACTGGCTCGGCGGGCATTACCATTGATCAGGTGCGACGGATTGCTCATTTCCAGGGACAGCAACTGGAGCTACGACCTCGCGAGTTCGATCTACTGACGTTGTTGGCAACTCATCCCGGTCAGGTGTGGACGCGCGAGGCGCTGCTACGTCAAGTATGGGGCAGCGACCAGCATATTGATGCGCGTACTGTTGACGTTCATGTACGACGCCTACGTGCCAAGCTCGCCATCGTCAGTGATAACGATGTACCTATTCAAACCGAGTGGGGAGTCGGATACCGTTGGGTGGAAGAATAACAATGCGTCAGGATCGAGACATCAGCTTATAACAAAGCTGTACCTCAATACCTGACGCCTCATGTTTGAAAACTGAACTTAACCGACTGGTGTTGGCACAGTTGCGACAACGCGAGTTCCACGGCCAGGCGCGCTCTCGATACCGAGCTGTCCATGCAGCAATGTTTCGATTTGCTGGCGCATCACTGCAAAACCCATCGCCACACGACCGGGCCGCTCAACCAGGGACTCTGCAATGTTAAAACCTGTGCCGTCGTCTTCGATCATCAGTTGGGCTTGATTACCGAGCGCGTCGAGAACAACACGCACCGAGCTAGACGTAGCATGCTTGGCCACGTTATTAAGCGCTTCTTGGACAAAGCGGAACAAAGCAACTTCATAGTGTTTCGGAAAGCGGTTATCCATATTCTGAACCGCAACCGAGACTTCCAAGTTGTATTTCTCGCCAAAGTCCTGGGCATACCGCCGCAGCGTCGGCACCAGGCCGAGGTCATCCAAAATCATTGGGCGCAGATCGAAGATGAAGC
>JASKZZ010000044.1 GCA_030147335.1 Herpetosiphonaceae bacterium
GGCAGTTCCGCGCCAAACGTCGCCCGCTGGCTTGGCGATATTCGCACCTATTTTCCAGCCCCTGTTGTGCAGGTCATGCAGCAGGATGCGCTTGAACGATTGGGCTTACAGCAGATGTTGCTTGAACCCGAACTGCTTGCCGCAGTCGAGCCGGACGTGCATCTGGTGGCAACCCTGATTTCGTTGAATCGAGTCATACCCAGTAAAACACGTGAAACGGCGCGGCATGTCGTGCGCCGCGTGGTGGAAGAGTTGGAGCGCAAGCTCGCCAACCCGCTCCGCCAAGCAATTACTGGCAGCCTCCATCGCGCGGTTCGAAATCGCCGCCCACGCCACAACGAGATTGACTGGCTGCGCACCATTCGGGCCAACCTGAAGCATTATCAGCCCGAATACCGGACTATCGTCCCAGAAACTCGCATCGGCTTTGGACGCAAAGGCTCGTCCCTGCGTGACATTATTCTTTGCGTGGACCAAAGCGGGTCGATGGCAAGCTCCGTGGTGTACTCCAGCATCATGGGTGCTGTTATGGCGTCGCTCAAGTCCGTCAAAACGTCGATGGTAGTGTTCGACACAGCAGTTGTCGATTTGACGGACGAACTGCACGATCCGGTGGATTTGCTGTTTGGTACGCAGCTAGGTGGTGGAACCGATATTAACCGCGCACTGGCGTATTGTCAGGGACTCGTGCGTAAACCACACGATACTATTTTGGTGCTGATCAGCGACTTGTATGAGGGCGGCAACCGTGAGGACATGCTGGCTCGGGCGGCAGCCCTTGTCGGCTCGGGCGTCCAGATGATCGCCTTGCTCGCCCTTGCCGATCATGGCGCGCCAAGCTCCGATCACTATGTCGCTGCCGCGCTTGCCAGACTCGGTGTACCAAGCTTTGCCTGCACACCCGATCTGTTTCCCGACCTCATGGCGGCAGCGATTAAGCGTCAAGATATGACGCAGTGGGCAGCACAACACGGCATGGTCGTGGCTCGAAGCTCATAATAGGCGGTAAGCTGCATGGTCATAAGGGCTGGACACGATAAGAAGTGTGTACGGATGAAAGCTCGTACACACTTCTTATCGTCCAAGGAGATGTTAGTGCCGAATAAGCGGCAAGAAGATGGTTAGCGTCTCACCACCTGGCGTCGAAGCGTCGGTGATTGTGACGGTACCGTCGGCATCGCTTATCGTGGCATTGGTCGGGTTTATAAGCTGAACCGTGAAGGTTTCATCCGGCTCAATCGTTTGTTCATTCAAAATGGGGACGGCGATGCTCGTTACATTGTTTCCCGGCATGAACGTCAATGTACCGCTTCGGGCCTGGTAATCAGTTCCCGCCGTTGCCGTGCCGTCTTTCGTGGTGTACTCAACCGTGATGATTTTCTCACTTGGCGCAGATAAACGGACGATCACGGAAGCTGTATCGGTACCACTTTGGCTTTCCCGCACCGTCAAATCTTGAATGGCAATGCTTGGTGCGGCATCGTTATCTACAATTGTCACCGTTGCATTTTTTTGCGCGCCGAGGATTGCGCTGCCGGTCGGCGTATGCAGCATGACATTCATCATTTCGTCGGCTTCGTCGGTGTTGTCGTTTATGATGGGGACGGTAAACGACGTTTGTGTTTCACCATCGGCAAAGGTGGCGGTGCCAACGGTTGATGTATAGTCTGCTCCATTCTTAGCCGTGCCATCACTTGTGACATACGTAACTCCGGCTAGCCCTACGCTGCTGGTGCGGACAACCGAAATGGTCGCATGGGTATCCTGTTCGTTGGCATTATACGTTGCGCTCTGAAATTGAATCGTCCCTGCCGCTGTCGCTTCCAAACATAGCGAGAACTCAGATGTGTTGCTGGTCACATTGTTCGTCGTTGTCGCGGTTATGAACTTTCCAACCAAGTTTGATGCTGTGACGTGCTCAAAGCTTGTGTTACCGAGGGCATCAGTTGTCACGTTATTTGCGCCAAAGTATGTTTTTGCTTCGCCATAACCCGATTCATCACATGTGTCGTTTGCGAATAAGTGAATGTGGAAGGACGTGTTTGGGGTGCTGGTGAGTGTACCGACAATTGTTGTGCCCTTGCCGGCCGCTGCTGACTGAAGCACTGGATAATTTTGCAGATCATTTGCGCCGGTGTCATTATCATTGCTATCATTCGGAGTAACACCGTCCGCCCCCAGATCGATGCCCAGCTTCCCGTTTCCAAAAATAGTATTGCTGCGAATGCCATTACGCGCTCCGGTCGTAACCGTAATGCCGTCGCCTTTGTTGTACGCGATGGTATTGCCGCCGCCGCCAATGGTGCTGCCGTTCGTTTCGGCGTACACACCGCTACCACCATTGCCTAGATCGCTACTGCCGGTAATGTCGGTACCGATGTAGTTGCCCTGGATAACGGTTGCGCTGAACATGCTTGTCAGCTTGATGCCGTTACCTGCGTTGCCCGAAATAATGTTGCGGGCTGTGCCAGCCGAGCCGATCACATTCGAATTGGCTTGGCCAATCCAGATACCGTCAGTACCATTGCCAATTGCTGCTGTACCGGTTGGGTCAGTGCCGATCAAATTACCTTTAATCTGGTTACCGTTCGATGAACTCCCGAAGATGCGAATTGCGCCCTGTGAGGTGCTGCCGCCGTTGCCCGAAATAACGTTTCCGGTACCGGTCGTCGTGCCGCCAATAATGTTGTTTGGCGAAAAGGTGATGGTGATGCCGGAATTCAAATTAGGAACCGCAGCAACACCAGCAGCGTTCGTGCCGATATAGTTACCTTGAACAGTGTTGTTCGCGCCGGGGTTTTCGATCCCGACTCCTACGAGATTTGCCGAGATGAGATTGCGCGCTTCAATACTTGTCCCGCCAATAGTGTTGTTGGAGCTAAGGACACGAACGCCCGTACCGTTATACGACGTAGCTCTGTTGTTGCCTGTCGCATCTGTCCCGATAAAATTGCCGCTGACCGTATTTCCACCCGCTGTTTCCAGCTTAATCGCTGAACCCTGTCCAACATAGCTATTAATGATCAATCCACGGATTGTACTATTTCCGGCGGTGACATAGAGTCCCGGCACTGGTCCGGCTGCATCTCCACGCAGTTCGATCATCAACATCGCATTATTGCCGGTTTCAAGGGTGTTAGGAATCGCGCCGGGTTGCGAGTAGCCGTCGATGATTACTGGCGCGGTGATTAGTGGCAGTTGTGATGTTGGTGCAATTGTATGCACTCCCGTGCCTGGTATGTTGAAGCGAATTGTATCGAGATCGGGAGTGGCGTTTGCTTCAAGAATCGCCTCACGAAGTGTGTTGGGACCGACATCTGCGGTGCTGGTGACGGTAATGGTTGCGGCGTAGGAAGTACGTGCAGGTAGTCCCACGAACGCGCTTATCAAGAAGATCACTCCGAGGGCCTGAGCTAATTTGGATGTGTACATACGGTTGTATACCTTGCCTTGTACGATGATGAAAACAAGAACGGTCATGAAGGTCTACGATATGGAGGACGAAGTACGAACCTGTACCATTTCGCCATGCTGTGTTCGCTCATCCTGAAGTGTGATTATTTCCAGCGTGTGTGCCGTAATCCTTCGTGTGCGATGTTGGTCGTCTTCGTTGGATCTTGCGCAGATGACGGGTTAAATCCGACTTCATGATGGTGCGAAACGGTAGAATTACTTCTCCTTCAGCCTACGGCCTGCTTGGGAGTGTTTCATTAGTAAGAAGTCGAATCTGTGGATGTTAGCAAGGGGGATATACGGGGGGACCATTGGTGTAGAACACATGGTCGCATCGTCGGCAAAAGAGGGAAGCTTACGAGTGAAGAAATCACCTTTATAAGCATGACTTTTGACATATCCAGACTCCGACACATCTAGCGTATCATCACCTACATCGATCACCATTCGTCACAACAACTTGAAAGGAAGCTATGCTTGCCCAGGCCTTATCGCTGTTTCTGGCAATTATCATGATGCTGTTTGTTGTAGGCGGCAGCGCTGCTGCACAACCAGATGCATCCGGTCCCGATTTCGCCGCAATTGATAGCTATATCAAAGCTCAAATGGCTAGCGACCGCGTGCCAGGTGTAGCACTTGCCATCGTACACAACGATCAAATTGTGTACACGCGTGGTTATGGTGACGATGGACATGGTCGTCCAATCACGCCCCAGACGAGCTTTATTCTAGGTTCGATGAGCAAATCTTTCACGGCACTGGCACTCATGCAGCTGGTTGAGCGCGGCGCAATCGAGCTGGACGCGCCCGTTCAACGCTACCTGCCGTGGTTCCGCGTCGCTGACCCTGAAGACTCGGCGGCAATCACCGTGCGCCATCTGCTTAACCATACGAGTGGTATTCCAACGCGCGCTCCACAGGCGGACGGAAACGCTGCAACGCTTCATGATCACGTGCGTGTGCTGGCCGATGTGTCGCTCAGTAATCCGCCCGGTACCAAACACGAATACGCTAGCCCAAACTACCTGGTACTTGGCACAATTATCGAGCAGGTCACCGGCCAATCCTACCCGGCCTATATCCAGCAGCACAGCTTCGCGCCGCTCCAAATGCAGCACAGCTTCACCGACCAGGACCACGCTACGAAGAATGGCATGGCCCAAGGACATCGTTACTGGTTCGGCTTTCCTGTTGCTGCGACGCTGCCATATGAGAAGGATCGAATGCCGACAGCCGCGTTGGTCAGCAGCGCGGAGGATCTTGGGCAGTATCTGATCGCCCAGCTCAATGCGGGCAAGTACAGAGGGAATACTGTGCTGTCATCAGCCGGCATCGCTCAGATGCACGAGCCGAGCGTACAAGAGGAAGACTTCGCGTATGCGTTTGGCTGGCGGGCTGGAACGATTGGAAACGTTCCGGCGATCCATCACGGCGGCATTGTTCCCCATTTTCGCGGCAAGATGGTGATGCTGCCTGAGCAGCGCTGGGGCGTGGCTCTGCTGACCAATGTTTCAACCAGTTTCCCGCTGCCAATCATGCCCACCAGTCATCGCATGGCCGACGACATTGCGGCTTACCTTGCCGGACAGCCTCTGGTCACCAGCAGATACACCCAGAGCAGCGTGTATCTGGGTATCACGGTCGGGATGGCACTGGTAATGCTCAACCAGCTCAAAGGTTTGCTGCTGATCCGTCGTTGGCACGCCCAGCGAATAGGTCGATCACCCTGGAATATACGAGTCGAGCTTGGTACGGAGCTGTTGTGGCCTGTGTTTGCGCTGGTTGGGCTGCCTTTCGTACTCAAGATTCCATGGAGTGAACTCATACGGGGCACACCCGATATGGCGCTATGGCTCGTTGTCAGCGTCGTCCTTGGCATGATCACCGCTGCAGCGAAAGTCATTTCCATGCTGAAAGATCCTCGTGGTGGCGTCGCACGTACAACGTAACAGGGAAGCAAAGCCAACATCCTTGGCCATGAGCCGGAATATATTTAGTGGCCCGGATGTTGCATTTTATGTTTGTACATACCTGTAAGCGACGACACAGATGGAGGGATGAGCAATGCGCCAGAACATGACACACATATTGTTAGTCGAGCCGCGTCCGGAATACGCTATCGTAACTGCTGGGGAGCTGAGCAAGCTCGATTGCGAAGTTGCGCTGGCTCGCACGCCGGACGAAGGTCGTCTGCTGCTCAACACGCTACGCGATCATTCCGGTGTTGCCTCGCTCATCCTCGTCGACGTTTCAACAGGTGATGGTTGTAATTTCGCAGCTGAGCTATTCAATCACATGATGGACGGCACGCTGCCATTAGCGCCAATCATTGGTCTTGCGCCGATTGTGTCGCTGGAGATTGAGGCAGCTGCACACGCGGCCGGCTGTGATTTCGTACTTCGCGCACCGCTTGGTCCAGGCGGTGCTCAGCTTATTCAGCAGCTCAGCGCAGTGGCGGCGCATGACGAAGCATTGCCCGAATCACTGCCAAGCTATGCCGAGCACGACGCCGAGTTCGCGCTCGTCTAACGAAGAAGTATCAGATCACGGTGGAGATGTAGCTTAACATCTGCGCCCTGATCTTTTTGTTGCCCACGTAGTTCCACCCATCAGCACATCCTGCTGCTCGCTATAGTCTTGGCGCTGATTGTTGCTTCACACGCTGTATGTTACCCTCAAGCATCAACAGGAGTATGCCAATGTTTGATCTCCTTCCTCCCGCGATGGTTGCCGCCGCGCTCAGTACCTTTGATGTTCCTGGGCTTTCCGTCGTTGTTATCAAGGATGATACTGTAGTGCTGGAGCAGGGATTTGGCGTTCGCCAGCTCGGTGGAACAGCTCCGGTCGATGCACACACGTTGTTTGCCATTGGCTCGATCTCGAAGTCGGTGACGGCACTGTGTCTGGCAATGCTGGTTGACGCGGGTCAGCTTCGATGGGACGATCCGGTGATCCAACATTTGCCGTCGTTTCAACTATCCGATTCTTATGTGACCCGCGAGATTACCATTCGTGATCTGCTGGTTCATCGCAGTGGCCTAGCTTCGGTTAGCGGCGGCACGTTGTGGTACGGCTCTTCGTATAGCCGCGCCGAGGTCGTGCATCGACTGCGTTACCTCATGCCGGTCTCCAGCTTTCGCAGCCAGTACGCGTATCAAAACGTAACCTATCTTGTGGCTGGGCAAATCGTCGAAGCATTGACTGGTCAAACATGGGACAACTTTGTGCGCGAGCGCATCTTTGCTCCGCTTGGGATGCCTGTAGCCACCACTACCATTCCCAATGAGCAGCAGGTCGCAAACATAGCGACGCCACACGCGCTGGTCGGTGGGTCGCTCCAGCCGGTCGCGCATCGTAATTACGATAATGTCGCTCCCGCCGCTTCAATCTATGCCGGTGCGTTGGAGCTTGCACAGTACCTGCGGTTGTTTCTTAGTGGCGGCGCTGTTGACGGCGTTCGCCTCGTTGATGCGGCGCGTATTGCCGAGCTATGGTCAGCACAAACAGTGATCCCCATCGAAACGCCCCATCAAGAACTGGCTTCGCTCACGCCGCAGTTTTATGCCTACGCGCTCGGCTGGTTTGTTCGCGATTATCGTGGCCATAAGCTGATCACACATTCGGGCGGCGTAGACGGCATGACTGCCCTGGTTACGATGGTTCCGGACGCCGGATTGGGCGTGGTCGTGCTGTCAAATGGCGAGTCGCCGCTGATTGGTCCGATCACTTATCGTCTGCTTGACCATTATCTCGGGCTGCCGCACACCGATCTGTTTGCTAACTACCAGGCGGTCTACGAGAAGCGAAAGGCAAAGCAGCAAGCCGATCTCCAGCAGCGTGATGCCGTTCGCGTGGCAAACACCACGCCGTCTCTGCCGCTCGACCACTATACCGGCACCTATCACGACAGGCTGTATGGCGATGCATCGGTGCGTCAGGTAGGCGATCAGCTTATGCTGGAGTTTGCCGTGACTCCCAGCTTTACCGCCGACCTCACACATTGGCACTACGACACGTTTTTGATTACGTGGCGCGATCCGGTTATTCCATCGGGACTCGTCAGCTTTCCACTCAATGCCGAGGGACGTGTCGCTGCTATGGAGTTCGCTCAGCCCAAGCTGTTGGATGTCGATTTTGCCGAGCTAAACTTTCGGCGTGTCCAGCTTGCTCCAGTGGCGGCTCCTCCCAGCAATACATAGCGGTCGAGCGCAAATTGCCAGACTTGGAACAGCGGACACGGATGCGTGTACAATGAGCGTCTGCTGTTGCTGCTAGCATGCGCTTGATGATAGCTGGAAGGATTTTGTATGTCATGGCCGTCGGGTCGCCCTTCAATTCAATTCCGTGATATGCATGAAGATCATGTTGCCTCGACGGTCTTGCCACCTACGCACTGGCTTCTCTTTCGGGCTTGGTTCAGAATTGGCGCACAATCCTTTGGTGGTGGGTCGTCCACCTTGCTCTTGATCCGGCGGGTCGTTGTAGAGCAACACGGATGGATCAGCGACGACGAGGTAACAGCCGCTTGGGCAATCTGCCAGATTCCTCCTGGTATTAACTTGCTTGCGCTTACCACGCTCATTGGCTGGCGGCTAGGAGGCGTGCTTGGTATCGTTGTGTCGCTTGGTGGACTGCTCATGCCAAGTGTGGCAATCACCATAGCCTTGACTGCGCTCTACACATCGGTGCAACATGTAGCTGCGGTCCAGTCCGCGTTACGGGGAATTATTCCCGCGACGATTGGTTTAGGCATCCTGATGTCGTGGCAGCTGGCGCGTCCGTTATTGAAGGCCAGCCACGCCGAGAGCCGGTGGAGCTTCGGCTTGAGCTTGACGCTTTTTATTGGCGGCGGACTATGCGCGGTGATTTGGAACGTTCCTGTTGTGCTCGTGCTTGCCGGAGCTGGAATACTTGGGGCGTTCGGCTATCGCTTGCTTAATCGTATCCAGGTAAGATGATTTTTATGCTTGATTCAGTTCGCTTATTCTGGCTGATACTGCGTGCTACCTTGTTCTCGACCGGAGGTACCGGCAACATGCCGATGCTATACAACGACCTCCTGCCGCTGTCCTATGCCACCGATCAGCACTTCGCCGAAGCTCTCGCAATTGGACAGGTCACGCCAGGACCAACAGGATTATGGGTCGTTAGCTTGGGCTACTTGATTCACGGCATGCCGGGAGCATTGCTTGCAACAGTGGCCGTGACGCTCCCACCGCTGTTAATCCTGGTTGTTGAAAGATTTTACCAGCAGGTCGCCGCTCACTGGGCGGTACAAGGTTTTCTGCGCGGCCTTGGTTTAGCGGTCGCCGGTTCTTTTGTGATCGTGATTGTCGGTCTCATACGCGGCAGTACGTTCGATTTCACTAGTTTGGTCATCGTGGTTGCAAGTATCGGCCTTGGAGCGCTGCGGCGTGTGCCGATCCCGGTAATTATTGTCGCTGGCGCGCTGGCTGGTATTGGGATATATCGTTAAGCAGAGCGTCGTTGATCCGCCTCTGGTTGTTTTCCTTCGAGCCAACCATGGACGCCATCCCGATGACTCATGTGCCGCATCGGCCTCCCATGTAAAAGGAAATATAGCATGCGAGTATTTATTATCAGTGATATGGAGGGCGTTTCCGGCATTGTCCGGTGGAAGCAAGTGACTGGCGGCGAGCATCATCTCGACGCTGTGGATAGACAGAGTAATGCTGTGGCGTTGGTGAACCAACGGTGGTGAAGCTTTGGGCTAGTGGGACTTGACCGGGGCGAACAGCCATCAGTAGGTGATACTGCGTGCAAAGCTGGTTGCCGATGTCCATCGTGAGCGTGTCGAACAAGCTGCTGCGGACGCGGAGCTAGAGCACGTGCAAGCAGGCTCGTTGGGAATTCGCGAGCGGGTCGAACAAGTGGTCGCCACAGACAGAGACATGACCTGCGCAATTCAAGCCGCTCCGTCCAGCTCCACGTGTACTGACACTCAAAATAGGTAAGGAATCTCCATCGTACTCGTTGTCGTTAACCATTGTTCACGCACGTTCCCAAAATGTTTACCATCATTTACGTGCCTATTGACATGTTCTTGGTCAGTCGAGGTACACACAGAACACAAGTCACGTAACGTGTGTGGGAGGAGGGGATCAAGGATGGAGAACTTTATCAGAATTTGTGCCGTTTTCACCAATTGGTTAATGCAACACAATCACCAGCTGACCCCTGTGCCAGTCGTTGTACGGGACGAGGTCAGATATCAACGGTTGAAAAGCCGGTACAGATAGAGCATCTCTCCGGCTGAAACGGATGGGACTACAGCCATATATGCGCGACAATGGTGAGTCGCGGGAGCAGCAATGCGGAGGCGTTGCTGTTTGGGTAGCAGTAGCTTCGTCGGGCAAGATGATGCAGCGTGGCCAGCCAGTTGTGGTCGCTAATAGGTGATCGTAGGAGGAAACAGCGGCTATGAGTACCGTATCAGACA
>JASKZZ010000289.1 GCA_030147335.1 Herpetosiphonaceae bacterium
ACAAACGACCAAGCAACTGCTTGATGCAGCAAAGGGCGGAGCGCGGATTGTGCTTATTCGCACCAGCTACCATAATTTTGGCTTCTTTGGCGCGTTCGGCGGTCGATTGATCGATGAAAGTGGACGATGTGTTGCCGATGCCGGCGGCGTTGCGGAAGCGATGGCGTATTTGCGAGAACTTAAGGCTGCCGGCGCGCAATTTGTGACCGATGGAGCCGAGGCCGAAACCCGTTTCAAGAGTGGTGAGGCTGATATTACGCTTAACGGCTCCTGGCTGCTAACGGATTATCGCGTAGTGCTTGGTGAACAGCTTGGCGTGGCAGCAATACCGGCAGGACCAGCCGGGCCAGCAAAACCACTTGTCGGCAGCAGCGGAATCTTTATCAATGCCGCCTCGCCTCAAGCCGACAAAGCCCTAGCCGTCGCGCTCCAGCTCGCCAGTCCTGAAGCGCAGGCGAAGTGGGCGGATGAAGCAGGTCAGACGCCCGCCAATCCTTCGGTTGCTATCGCAGATGATGCAGTGGGAGGCGTTGCAGCGGCAGCACTCAGCGGCATTGCGCAACCACAACGTCCTGAGCTAAATGCTGCATGGCAGCCATTTGATACGGCACTAGCCGAAGTGTTAGAAAACAATGCCGATCCGGTCGCGGCAGTGCAAGCGGCCTGCACCGCAACAAATGAGGCAAATGGCAAGTAGCACACGTAACCATTGACGTTCACTCAAAACAAAGCATACTATTTAAGATACCGATGTATGTTCGTCGGGCTGTGCGTTCGCCCAAGCTAAATGGTGACAAGCGCAGCGATAATCGCGACGTTGTACGAACAACATTACGTCGCTGTACGACATCTAATGGAGCTTATCAGATGAATGCTAATCCAACCCTATATCAACAGCCGGTACAACGAGATGACGTACGGTGGACGTTTGCTGACCTTATGCTGATCGGCGCAGTGACCATTGGCCTCGCTGCGCTGGTAATATTGGCGCTAAGAGTTCCAGGTCTGCTTGGTTTTACCGAGCTACGCGCTACGCTTAACAGCCGTCCGCTGGTCACAAGCATGATTGTGGGCGGGATTGTGTATAGCCTTGCGGTGCTTGCAACTTATGTAGTGATTGTGCGACGATCACGCGGCACCTGGCGCGACATAGGCTTTCGTTCGCCACCAATGTTGATTCTGCTGCTCACGCCGGTGTTATTTGTCGCACAGATGATGGTGCTGATTATCACAAATTTGATCATTGTCAGTTTGGTTGGCGAGTTCGATAATCCGCAAGTCGCAGCGCTAACCGATCCGACCGGATTTTCTTGGCTAAACTTCGGCCTGGTTTTTTTTGTGGGAGCAATTCTGGCGCCGATTGTGGAAGAGCTGGTTTTTCGCGGTCTGCTCTACCAATGGCTACGTGGCCGCGCTGGTGTAGCTGCCGCGGTTTTGCTCTCAGCAGCATTATTTGCGGTGGTCCACTTTATTCCATTGCTGTTACCTGCGTTGTTTGCCGTGGGCATTATTCTGGCGCTTGTATTTGAATGGACAAAATCGCTCTGGATCACAATCACACTGCATTTTTTCCAAAATGCGCTCGGGATTAGCGTCATATTCTTGCTCCAAGCATTTCCCGAGCTTGTACCGCAAACATAGCGAGCTTCACCGACAATCCATAAACGGATATTGTCCGCCAATATCGAAACGACCCACTTGCGGGCGTCGCGACTTGCTTGATGAGGGTCGGTCAGTGATGCCGTTGCCGTGGTGCTTTCAAGACATATGCCGATGTTGCAAACTAAGCGTCCAGAGCGCGTGCTAGTTTTCGCGAATGATTGATAACGTCGTTGTGTGGAAGGATGCAGCCATGAAAGCCGTCGTGTACGAAGCGTTTGGCCAGCCACCCACGGTTCAAATAGTTCCTGACCCTGCTGCACCAAGTCAAGGAGTCGTTATCCAGGTTGAAGCCAGTGGTTTGTGCCGAAGTGATTGGCACGGATGGATTGGCCACGACCCAGATATTGTTCTGCCGCATGTGCCCGGACACGAGTTTGCCGGCGTAATTACAGAGGTTGGACAGAATGTGAATCGCTGGCGGGTCGGTGAGCGAGTAACCGTACCTTTTGTTTGCGCCTGTGGCATGTGTACACAATGTGTTTCCGGCAATCATCAAGTATGCGACCACCAGTTCCAGCCCGGTTTCACGCACTGGGGATCGTTTGCGGAATACGTTGCGATTGATCGCGCGGATGTCAATCTGGTCCGGCTGCCGGATACGATGAACGCGGTGACGGCTGCTAGTCTCGGCTGTCGCTTTGCCACCGCGTTTCGAGCCGTCGTAGATCAAGGCAACGTATCGGCAGGTCAATGGGTTGCCGTCCACGGGTGCGGCGGCGTGGGGCTTTCGGCGATCATGATCGCGGACGCGCTGGGAGCGCAGGTCGTCGCCATCGACATTACCGCTGACAAACTAGCTGTTGCCCGTTCGCTAGGAGCCACCGCAACGATTAACGCCAGCAGTACGCCTGATGTGATTGGTGCTGTAATGGAAAGCACAGTAGGCGGCGCGCACGTATCCATTGATGCTCTTGGTAGCCCGACAACCTGTTTCAATTCAATCGCCAGTTTGCGCAAGCGGGGCAAACATATCCAGGTCGGGCTGATGCTGGCCGACCATCGCCACGCGCCGGTTCCCATGGATCAGATTATCGCCAAAGAACTAGAAATTCTGGGTAGTCACGGAATGCAAGCGTATCGCTATGACGCGATGATCGACCTGATCATGACCGGGAAGCTGCGCCCAGACAAATTGGTTGGAAAAACAATCAGTCTGGAGGAAGCGCCGCGCGAACTGATGGATATGAACACATTTAGCGGAGTCGGCGTGACGGTTATCAGCCAATAGGAGCACGACAGAAGGAGCAGAGTCATGATCCTCTAAGATCATGGCTCTGGTGGCTACCGTAAGATAAATCCAGGGTCGCATCACACGCAAGCGTTCGTTAGCATCACGTTCAGGGCTACCACCTAATTAAGCTGATGCACAACAGCACGAGCGCGATTACTCACCAGCCATATCACGGCGATTGAAGAGATACATGCTGACGCCGAGCAAGAGCACGATATAGCCGATGACAACCAGTGCGCTGACCAATGGTGATACAGGCTGATTGAA
>JASKZZ010000047.1 GCA_030147335.1 Herpetosiphonaceae bacterium
GCGTTTTGTAATTCGTGAAGCTCGTTGTCGTTGAGGTAGAGCGTACCTTTGTTGTAGCGCGCCCCGTCCGCGCCTGGATTGGGCTGCTCGTGACGATCAAGATAGCGCGTAAAATCGTTAAGTAGCGAGATTATGAACGCGGTAAAGTAGCGTAAATGATCTTCCTTGGAAGCATGTTGGAGGTCGTTGGCATTCATCCGTGCGACTTGATCGTCGAGCGCGTACACTTTCTCTGTTGTTCCGCGAACCTGACGCTCACCAACGATGCTTATAATCTGATGCTGAGCCAGCGCATTGATATGACGGTACAACGTCGCCTGCGGTATATCGGGCAATGTTCTGGCAAGCTGCTGCGCCGTCATTGACTGGCCCGATAGTACGACAAGAATTCGCATACGTATGGGATGAAGAACAATCGCTGCTTTACGTTCAGTCATTTTTATATGTCTTCCACTTTTTGTTCAGTCATCATTTTATATTATCAATTATGATAATCTATTTTGATTGTATTATTGTTTTTGATAAAGTCAAGCATGGATTTTATGACCACGTTATTCTTGATCCGTCACGCACCCGTCCACGTCGATTTCAATACGACTTCAACGACCTGGTGCCTTTCTGAGGAAGGAACACAGCTAGCCGAACGGCTGGCACAACTCCGTGTCTTTCATGACCTTGCTGTGGTCTACTCCAGTCCCGAGCCAAAGGCGATAGCAACTGGTCAACCACTGGCAACTCGATTTGCTGTTCCATTAGTTGAGCATCCCGGTTTAGCGGAGCTTCATCGTGGACAAAACAACATTGTAGGCCTCGAAAGGGCTGTTAAGCGGCACAACCGTCGTTACAAGTGTAACGAGTTATTTGTATCTACCATTGATACAGCAATCACCTACACCGCAAGCGGGACTGTCACAACAACGCCTTCTACAGGCAAACTGATCCGGACGGCGTTCTACGGATTAATCCCTAATAGCAGCAGGTCGCCACGGTATTGGGTAACCTGCTAGCTTAGATTATCTTTGATTCAAAAAACAGTGCAGGTAGCTTATTGAGGTACCTGCACTGTTTTACATTACCACCCAACCGACCACACAAATATTGTTCGCCTATCGCATAATCAGGTCGCGGTTAAACGACGTCAAGCTTTCCGCGCCGTTCTCGGTAAGCACAACATCGTCTTCAATGCGCACTCCACCAAGACCCGCAACGTACACGCCGGGTTCAACCGTAAATGTAGTTCCGGCGCGTAATGGCGCTGTACTCGCAGCATGCATGTAAGGCGGCTCGTGACCTTCGATGCCCAGACCGTGTCCGGTTCGGTGCACAAAGTATTGCCCGTAGCCAGCTTCTTCGATCACCTGTCGCGCCGCCGCATCAACCTGAGCACCAGTTACACCAGCCCGCGATGCAGCAATTCCAGCCGCATTCGCTGCCTGCACGACCTCATAGATTCGGCGCTGCTCATCGCTGAGTTGGCCAACCGCTACCGTTCGGGTGATGTCCGACAAATAGCCGCCAACGCGCGCGCCGCCATCAAGAATAACCAGATCACCAGATTGAAGTTGACGATCGCCCGTGGTGTGATGCGGATTGGCGCTGTTTGGACCACCGGCGATGATCGTACCAAACGCCATTCCTTCGCCGCCTGCATCACGCATTGCTCGTTCCCAAACTTCGGCAACTTGCAGCTCGGTCACGCCCGGACGAATAAACTCGATTGCCGCCTGGAGGCCACTCTCAACGGCTCGGACTGCCGCACGCATTTGATCAAGCTCAGCTCCGGTTTTAACCATCCGTAGCTCGGCCAGCATTCCTGTCGCATCCTCAACCTCGACCGACGCTACCGATTCAAGTGCTCGCAGCTCCAACACTCGCATCGCGCCGTATTCGACGGCCACGCGCCCACCTAGCTCAATGTCCGTCACGCACTGTTGCAGCGCTGTTTGGTAGCCTTCCGCGTCATTCCAAGGATAAAAGCGTACAGGAGCACGCGCTTCGGACGCCGCGCGTGGTTGTTCCAGCGCCGGCAGTACCATTGCGACCTCGTTATCCGCGCCTATAAATGCAATTGCAAGTCGTTCGGACGAATGAATTGTCATGCCAAGCAAATAAAATAAGTTAGCGCCCGGCACTACTGCTAAAGCTGGTAGCCCTGCTTGTTGCAGCGCGGCACGCACACGCTCAATCGGCGCAGTCGATGTCATACCGCATACCTCCTTATACAACACAGCCAATAGTTCGCAAGTATAGACCATAGAAGCAACATGACTGTTTCGAGGTAATCCGCAAATCTATATTTGACACCACCGCCTGAGATTGTTAGACTCGCCACTTAACAACGCGCCCATGGCGCTGCTAGCAGTAACTTCGGCTAGTTTTTTTGAACTGCGCGAGGCACGAACGCATGAAAAACCTACTTGTGACGGGCGGAGCTGGCTTTATCGGCGCGAACTTCGTCCAACATATGCTGCGAACCTATCCTGATTACCAAATCGTTGTTTACGATAAACTGACATATGCCGGCAACCTCAACAATCTTAAGCAGGTTGAGAACCATCCACGCTACGCCTTTGTGCAAGGCGATATTTGTGATGCTGTCACGGTCCGCGATGCCATTCAGCGCCACAACATCGACACAATTGTAAACTTTGCCGCTGAAACGCATGTTGATCGGTCGGTGCTCGACCCTGACGCCTTTGTTCGGACCAATGTGTATGGCTGCTTTGTGCTGTGTGAGGCCGCAAAAGATTTTCGATTGGAACGTCTGCACCACATTTCCACCGATGAAGTTTATGGCCCGATCCCATCCGGCAAGTTCGCCGAAGCCGATCGCTTCAAGCCGACCAG
>JASKZZ010000213.1 GCA_030147335.1 Herpetosiphonaceae bacterium
TCCAGCAAAATAAGCCTCGGGAGTGCGGGCACATTTTGTAGATAATCTAACGCAGCTTTGCCATCAACCGCGCTACATACACGATACCCATCCTCGGTAAGAACGAGCGTAAGGGCTTGACGAATAGCGAAATCGTCTTCAACGATAAGAATTTCACATGATTGTTGGGTTGAGGGGTGCATTGTATATCCTGGTACACTTTTATTTCTGGGGATGAGTTATAAATCAAACACCATTTGTCAAAGTAGGATGAGCGAGAACACGTGGGAAGCGAGAGCGCGTGGGAGTCGAACCCACCGACGAGGCTCGTCACCCCGCCCAACCGTTTTGAAGACGGCGACCAGCACCGGCCAACACCCGCTCTCATTACCAATGCTAAATGATATGCCGGGTAGCGTCAAGCTGTAAGACGATATAGGCTAGCGAAAAGCAAGCTCGTATTGTTGCTGCCATTCAAGCAATGCTCGGTTGAGCTGCTCCCGCTTGAGATAGCCGCACTGCACAAGCTGATCGCCTAGTAATACTGCGTGGCCCTGTCGTTTGAGTTCAGTTTGCTGCGCAAGACCTTGGTGCAGTTGTGCACGGGTAACTAAACGGTGCCGTACCAAATACTCACCGATTTGCCCTGTTGCACCGCTCGTCGCATGTGGCTGAGTTTCGATCTGTGCCGCGATGGCTCCCTCGATCTGCTCTGGCCGTACCAATTTCATATGCAGCAATACTTCGCCGAGCCGTAACGATACGTTATTTCGTGCGTACTTCTGCTGCTCGGCAAGCGCGATTTCAAGCTGCTGAGGCGTGATTACGCGTGCTTCTACCAGCGCTTCGCCTAGCAGGTAGCGCCGTTGAGGTGTTGAAGGGGCTGGGCTTTCAGGCGTGCGAATAACGGCAGCTTCTTCCAAAAGTAATCGAATGTTGAGCACATCTCGTGCTTCAAGTGCCTGCTGATGCTTGGGATTAATTGTCAGCAAATGTTCGATGCAGCGCACGGACTGCTCAATTGTGGGCATAACGCGGCTCATCCAAAACCACGCCGTTTCGTTGCGAGGCTCTTGTTTCAATACTTGCATCAATGCGCTGCGAGCTTCCGCTTGTTTGCCCGCGCGGGCCGCAACGATGCCGCTATGCAAATTGGGGAGTGATTCACTCATGAACTGGTAACTCCTGTGCCAGACGTTTTGCGTAAAGCTATCGTTTTCTTTTCTTTGCCGCAAGACCTGGCGGTCGTACACTGCACCGCTTGGTCGGGTCAGGTCTATCTTGGACCTTCCATGCTTGCTGTTCGTACGCGGATAAGCCATAAATACGTATGCTATAATGCGCTCGTCGCGCCGTAGAAGGAGCACCTCATGCCCAGCCACTTTCCTGATGGCTTACCGGCCGTCTCTCCCGCAACAGTTGCTCAAATTACTCGTCGTTTACCCGCAGCCGGGGATATAACTGTTCGTGCCGGAAACCGAGTGGAGCCTGATGATCAGATCGGGCAGACAATTGTATCGCCGCCTGCTGTTTTTTTAGACGTAGCTACGGCACTGGCAGTTGAGCCGCAAGCTGTACCACGTCGACTTAAACGCAAAGTTGGCGAACGAGTCACCCCACAGCAAGTTCTCGCAAAACGTGGAAGCCGTCGCTGTTTAGCGCCTGTAGCCGGTACAGTGGCTTCGATCGACGGCGAAACAGGATTTGTGGTAATAACGCCCGATCCACAACCGATGATTTTATCGGCCTCTGTACGTGGGTACGTCGCTGATGTTACGCCTGGACGTAGCGCGCTTATTGAAACGGCTGCAGCTGTGATTCAAGGCGTGTTTGGAATAGGCAGCGAACAGTTTGGCGTTCTGCGGCTGCTGGTGACGGATCGTCACGATATTATCACGCCCGAGATGATCGATGCGCGGAGTGCGTATGCTTTGATTATTGGCGGTGCCGGTATTACCGCTGAAGCGCTTCGCAAAGCACAGCAGGAGCAAGTGCGCGGCGTGATTGTCGGTGGTATTGAACATGCCGACGCGCAAGCGTTTATTCGCGGCACGTCCGACAATACAAGTGCTATAGAATGGTATAGCTATGGTCAGCGCTCCGACTTAACGCCGTCTACTCCTACGGTTTTGGTAACGGAAGGCTTTGGAGTGCATCCAATGGCGGAACCGCTGTTTGAGCTGTTGACCCGCTTTGACCGTCAAGAAGCGTTTTTGGACGGTACTACCACATTGCTTCCGCCGCTCTACCGTCCACGCGTTGTTATCCCGCTGCCCCGGCTGCAAACAGGCCAAGAAGTGGCAGCAGTACGAGTCCTGCAAGTCGGCTCGGTTGTCCGTCTCATCGATGAGCGACATCTTGGCGTTGTTGGCCGTGTAACAGCACTTAATCGTCAGGGTCGTCTTGCATCTGGCGTTCGTACAGCCACGGCAACCGTGCAAATCAGCGAAGCTGAGCAAATAATGCTGCCCCAAACCGCGGTTGAGGTGATTGGCTAGGTGGTAGATAATCGGCTGGTGCAAAACACTGTGAGTGCATTCGAGGTTCAAGCACCACGTATTATGGTGGTCGACGATGAAATGGCTATTTGCTCGGTGTTATACAAAACGCTGAGTCGAGATCAGTATGTCGTTGAAACAACAACGCGGCCTACTGAAGCACTACGGCGACTGCAGTCTGAACCGTTCGACCTACTTATTACCGATATTAGTATGCCCGAAATGGACGGCTTGCAGCTCGCCGAGGAAGCTCACATAGCGCAGGCATCGCTAGGAATTGTTATTATGACGGCCTATGGCTCGTATGATAACATGGCCCGAGCGCTTCGTACTGGCATCGCCGATTTTATTACCAAGCCCTTTGATCTCAACGAACTGCGCTTTACAGTTGGCCGTGCGCTTAAGCGGCAGCAAGTTCAGCAGGATAACGTTCGCCTGCAAACACTGGTTAAAATATTTGATTACAGCCAGGCAATTAGCAGTTCGTTGGAGTTGGAAGAGCTGGCTCTGGTTGTGTCCGATATTGTTATCAACGGCACGGGCGCGTTAGCAGTAGCGCTGTGGGAGGCCGACGACGAGCAGCTGAAGATGCAGCCTGGCGCTTCCGTTCCAGATCAGCTGGTTGGGCTATTTACTGAACTGGCAGGGCAAGCGTTTGCTAGCCGACAGCCCCAAACAATGGTTGTGGAATCAGTGGCGGGCCTCGCTCCCACGGTGATGCTACAGGCGCTGCCGTTGTTGGTACGCGATGAACGAATTGGCGTGCTAACAGCGGCATACAGCAACGTCCAAACAGCGGTGCTGCATGAGCTGCTATTTATTATTGCCACGCAAACGGCTCTAGCAATTCGTAATGCGCGGCAGTATCACGCACTGCGTGAGCTTGATCGACTCAAAAGCGAGTTCATTGGCATCGCATCGCATGAATTACGCACACCATTATCGCTTGTGCTAGGCTATAGCTCATTGCTGCGTAATCGGCTGGATGGCCGCGACCGTGATACGCTGCAACATATTATCAGTGGTGCAATTCGTATTGGCGATATTGTTGACGATCTCGTAAACTTACGCCGTTCAGATTTGCAAGAGCAACAGTTAGAGCTTGAACAAATTGATCTGTGGATGGTGCTGCGCGAAGTTGTGCATGAGCTTCATCCATTGGCTGAGGCGCGTGGTGTAACACTTGATCTGGAATGCCCGGACACTGCAACAGTTATACTTGCTGATCAAGAAAAGATAAGTTTAGCGCTGGCCCATCTTGTTGATAATGCGACAAAATTTACTCGGCCACATGGTGTAGTGCGCGTTGTCGGTCAGATTGCGCCATCAGCAGAAGCCGTGATGATCGAGGTGCGTGACACAGGGGTTGGCATTACGCCGCGAGAGTTGTCACGAGTTTTCGACCGATTTTACCAAGTTGCTCCGTCCGCAACGCGCTCACAAACGGGACTGGGAATTGGACTGGCGATTGCTAAAATGTTTATTGAGTTGCATGGCGGACAGATTCAAGTGCAAAGTGTGCTAGGTCAGGGTAGTGTGTTCCAGGTTCGGCTGCCGCTCGTCCCCGCCGAGCACTAATCTTGGTTTCTCAGATAAGGTGAATATTGCATGGCTTCCCCAATCATGATTGTGCCCGGTAAGAATTTGGTATTGAACTACCTCGCACGGCAAATGGAAGGGCTTGACGATGTGCAGGTACTTAGCACCGCTAATGATGTGTTGTGGCAGGCACGTCAAACGCCGCCACGGATTGTCTTATCTGATGTGCAGCTTGATGATATGAGCGGGGCTGAGTTAGCGGAAATTTTACCCAACTTTGCTCCAAATACTCGAACCATTATTTGTGGTCAAGCTACGCCATCAACGATTGCGCAAATCCAGTCGGTAGGTGCTCAGTTTGTGGCGTTGGATACATCCAGTAACGAAGCGATTCGTGCTGTTTATGCGGCGCTGGGTATGCAGCCGCCTCCTGCGTTGCCTACAACGAGTCAGCTACGCGAATCACCGCCCGCGACAGCAACAGCAGGTCCTTCTGCGCCAGCACCGGCTGCTCGCTCTGCAGCACCACAAACGCCTGCGCCAGCACCGGCTGCTCGCCCTGCTGCACCACAAACGTCTGCTCCAGTTCCAGTTGCTCGCCCTGCTGAGACTCGTCCTCCCGCCCAGCAACAACAACCGCTGCCGCCACAACGTACACGGCCTAGCGGGTCCGAAACACCGCAACGTGAAGTGCCGGGTCCGGCCCTGTCAACCGAAGGATTTGCGAATAGCGGATCACTAATTATTCAGCCACAGCAATATCAGGTGCTGATGAAACTGCTCGATCTGGTTGCTAAGGAAGTGGGGGCGCAGACCGTATTATTAATTGATCCCGCCGGCATGGTGTTGGTCCAGTCTGGAGCATTGCCGGGAATGATCATGGAGTTGATCGGCCCGATGCTTGCCACGAGTTTCTCGACAACCAGCCAACTTGCCCGCCATCTACAAGACCAGAATACCAACGCGACGTATGTGCATGAGGGAGACCGCTACGATATTTATGCGTTCAACATCAGTTATCGTGTCACGCTGTTAATCATGTTCGATAAACGGATCGCGCCGGGTAAGCTGGGCACTGTGTGGGTCTACGCCAAGCGCGCGATGAAACAGCTCCAGCAGATTTTGAAGTTGTGATTAAAAGAACAATTTAGACTTGCAAACTTTGCGTTCTTCTGCTATACTCGCCGTAGAAGTGATATGTGAGAGATTTCTCAATCTCTGAACATCGAAGTTTTTCGCTGCTCGCCTACAATCCCGACTGGGACTGGATGACGAGCATCGTTTTTGTCAAAGATGGTTCAAGGGCTGCTACCGGAGTGGCCCCGCAGTGAAGCGTCAGGAGGAGGCCATTGTCCACCCGAAATAAAATCCTGATAGGTGCTCTCGTACTGGTCGTTGCCAGCGTTCTCTTTCAGTACATCATTCCTAGCCCATTACAAGTGAAACAGCCACACGTGTCGGTGAAAGCCGAGCCGGTGTTCCACATTGGAGCGAGTGGCATTGGTCTTGGGCCGGAAGAAGGCACATTTGTTGTTAACAACTCGATGATCTTGTCGGCCATTGTTGTGCTGTTCTTGATCGTCTTGGCTGCCTTGACGACGCGCAACATGCAAGTGGTTCCCCGTGGGTTGCAGAACTTCATGGAAATGGTGATTGACGGCCTGTACAACACGTTCGGCGCTGTTGATCGCAAGTACATTTCTCGCTTCTTCCCGCTGGTTGCGACGGTGTTCTTTTATGTGTTGTTGTCGAACTGGCTGGCGCTAATCCCCGGCGTGCTGTCAGTTGGCTATTACCTGCCATACAGCGAGCTTGAAGGCGGCGATCATTCGGCGTTTGTTAACCGCTTAGCGTATGCTGGCGATGCTGCGCCGCTTCCTGCGGAAGAAGACGAGCTGGTATTGGTCCCATGGCTCCGCTCCCCCAGCGCGGACCTGAACAATACGTTCATGCTCGCAATCGTAGCGTTCTTTTACGTGCAGTTCTGGGGTATCAAGGAGCTAGGCGGTAGCTACTTCTACAAGTTCCTGCCCTATCGTGAAGGGCCAATTGGTATCTTCACGGGCCTTGTTGAAATCATCTCTGAGTTTGCGCGTGTGGTGTCGTTCGCCTTCCGGTTGTTCGGCAACATCTTTGCAGGCGAAGTAATCTTGCTCGTGATGGTGTTCCTGTTGCCGGCGTTGCAGCTACCATTCATGGGGCTGGAAGTGTTTATCGGCTTTATTCAGGCGTTTGTGTTCGCGATCTTGATCATGGTGTTCGCATCGTTGGCCACGCAGGCGCATGGCGATCATGGCGGAGAGCACGGCCATCATGGCGAGCCGGTTCCGGCAGATCTTGGTGGTTCAACTCGCGCTAATCCAGCGCACTAAACTTGTTGACTAATCTTACATAATAACGTCTCGTTTGTTTATATTTCGGAGGTTTCACAATGGACGTAGAGGCAGCGCGCTTGTTAGCGGCAGGTTTGGCAATCGGCCTCGGAGCGCTTGGCCCTGGTATCGGTATCGGCTTGCTGGTGGGCAACGCACTTCAGGCGATTGGCCGTAATCCGGAAGTTGAAGGTTCAGTTCGAACGAACATGATTCTTGGTATCGTGTTCGCTGAGTCGCTGACTATTTTTGCGCTGGTTATCGCGTTCATGATCGGCTTCGGCGTATTCTAGTGGCTATTGAACGACGCTAGATGGAGGACACGTGGACGCATTAGGAATTAGCCTTGGCGCGTTTCTCTGGTACTTGGTCTTTTTCGGTATCTTGTACTTCGCGTTGCAGCGCCTGCTGTTTAAGCCAGTGCTAAATGCGCTGGATAGCCGGCAGCGGATTATTCGCGAAAGTATCGAGAACTCAGAGCAGGTCAAGCAGCAGGTTGCACGAGCGCAGCAAGATTATGAAGGGCGTTTGACCGAGGCTCGTCAGGAAGCGGCGCGGATTGTGTCGCAGGCCAACGAGCGAGCGCAAATCTCGGCTCAAGAGATCATTACTCAGGCGCGTGCCGAGGCCGAGCGTATTCAGATCGAAGCACGCGAACAAGCTCAGCAGGAGCGTGATCAGCTGCTACGCGGCCTCCAGGCCCAGCTTTCCAATCTGGTTATCCAGACGGCAAGTACGGTGGTTGGCCAGGAGCTGAAGGGCAACGGACATGATCGCTTGATCCAAGAGTCGATCTCTGATCTCGGGAGGTTGTAATGCCTGCCGTTGACGCTCCGGTTGTTGCGCGCGCACTTTACGACTCGCTTGTTCAAACTCTGCGGGCCAATGGCGCTGAAACGCAGCTTGATGAGGTGATTGGCGAGTTTGTCAATCTGGTACGCGGCAGCGGTCCGCGCGAGGCTGTTGTTACCAGTGCAGTTGCGCTCAGCCAGGAGCAGCAAAATACGATTTTGCAGCAACTGCGCGGCAAACATGGCGTAGCGTTGGATGTTACATTCGAGGTTGATCCGAGTATTTTAGGCGGCTTGGTTGTACAGGTCGGCGATAAGGTGCTTGACGATAGTGTTCGCAGCCGGTTGGTCGCCATTCAACAGCGGATGCTTGTAAGTTAGCGGTCAGCCGTCAGCCGTCAGCTATCAGCATTCAGTTCTCAGCGTTGGTATTCCTGCTGATGGCTGATGGCTGGTAGCTGATTGTTTATAAAGAGGTTTTTATGGCTGTAACAACTGAAGATATTTTACAACGATTGCAAGCCAGCCTACGGGCTAGCAGCACTATGCAGCCTCAAGCCGTCAATGTCGGCACGGTTGCGACGATTGGCGACGGCGTGGCGCGAATCGAGGGACTACAGCAGGCGATGTCGTCGGAACTGCTTGAGTTTCCTGCGAAAGATGGCAAGCCGCCGGTATTTGGTATCGCGCTTAACTTGGAACGGGATACAGTGTCGGCAATCGTGCTGGGTGATTACCTCAATATTGAAGAAGGTGATCAGGTTCGCAGCACCGGGCGCATTGTTGAGGTGCCGGTTGGTGACGCGTTGATGGGTCGTGTGGTTAACGCGTTGGGCCAGCCCATCGATGGCAAAGGCCCGATTGCAACCAATCGAACGCGTCCGATCGAGCGTATTGCTCCCGGCGTAATCACCCGCCAGTCGGTCAACACGCCGGTTCAAACCGGCATCATGGCTGTTGACGCGATGATCCCGATTGGTCGTGGCCAGCGCGAGTTGATCATTGGCGACCGTCAAACCGGTAAGTCGGCAATCGTGCTTGACACGATCATCAATCAGAAGGGTAAGAACCTTCTGTGTATCTATGTCGCAATTGGTCAAAAGAAGTCATCGGTTGCGCAAACCGTGGGCATTCTTGAAGCCAATGGTGCAATGGACTACACGATTGTTGTGTCGGCGTCGGCGTCAGAGTCGGCAGCACTTCAATACATCGCGCCGTATGCAGGCTGCGCCATGGGCGAAGAGTTTATGGAAAGTGGCCGCGACGCGCTGATTATTTACGACGATTTGTCCAAACATGCGCAAGCCTATCGTCAAGTGTCGTTGCTGTTGCGCCGACCTCCAGGCCGCGAGGCGTATCCCGGCGATGTGTTCTACCTTCACTCGCGCTTGTTGGAGCGCGCGGCGCGTCTTAACCAGGATTACGGCGGCGGCTCGCTAACAGCGCTTCCTATGATCGAGACGCTCGCAGGCGACATCTCGGCCTATATCCCAACCAATGTTATCTCGATCACCGACGGCCAGATCTTCTTGGAGTCCGATCTGTTCTTTGCCGGTCAACGACCTGCGATTTCGGTCGGTTTGTCGGTATCGCGCGTGGGTGGTAGCGCCCAAACCAAGGCGATGAAAAAGGTTGCGGGTAAGCTTCGGCTTGACCTTGCGCAGTTCCGCGAGCTTGCGGCATTTGCACAGTTCGGTTCCGACCTTGATGCTGGAACCAAAGCGCAGCTTGATCGCGGCCAGCGGTTGACTGAGGTGCTCAAGCAGCCGCAGTACCAGCCAATTTCACTTGAAGACCAAGTAATGATCATTTGGGCTGCGACCAATGGCCTGCTCGATCAGGTGCCGGTCAGTCGTATCCAGGATTTTAAGCGCGAGTTCTGGCAGTATATGCGGACGACGTATCCCGACATTGGTCGGTCAATCGCAGAAACCGGCGATTTGAACGACCGCGCAACTGAAGGGCTGCGTGCTGCCACTCAGGAATTTTTGGCGTCGGGTAACTACCGAGAAGAAGCGCAGTAGGTGTCTGGCGAATGATGTCAGGGGGTCGTATAGTCGGCCCCTGGTGTCAACGCCGATTCATCTGTCATTTGAGGAACTATGGCATCGTTACGCGAAATTCGTCGTCGTGTCCGCTCCGTTAAAAACGTCGCGAAGATCACCAAGGCGATGGAGATGGTCTCGGCGTCAAAGATGCGGCGGGCACAGCGCAATACGCAGGCTACCCGACCATACGCCGACCGCATGCGAACCGTGATGGGCGAGCTTACAACGCGCGCAGGTCAAACGTTGGCGCATCCGCTGTTGACTCAGCGCGACACTGTTCAGCGCATTGGCCTCGTCATTGTCACGCCTGACAAGGGTTTGTGCGGCGCGCTGGTGACAAACGTGCTGCGTATGGCAAGCCGGTTTATTCTTGAACAGCGCAAGCTCAATCGTGAGGTTGAGGTTTTGGCAGTTGGCAAGAAAGGCCGTGATTTTGCGGTGCGAACACATTTGCCGCTTGTTGCCGAAGTCACTGGTCTAGGCGACGCGCCGGGCTTGATCGACATTTTACCGGTTGCAACCAACGTGATCAGTGGTTTTGTCGAGGGGCGATACGACGAAGTGTATGTCGTCTACACGGCGTTCATTAACACGTTGTCGCAGCGGCCTGATCGTCGTCGGTTATTGCCGATTGAGCCGCCCGCAGAGCCGGTAGCCGGCGCTCGGGTGGATTATACGTATGAGCCGGGTCAGGGCGAAGTGTTGAACGCGCTGTTGCCTCGGTTCGTTGAAGTGCAGATGTACCAAACAATCCTTGAGTCGATTGCGAGTGAGCATTCAGCACGTATGGCGGCAATGCGTAACGCGACCGATAACGCCAAGGATCTGGTGCGTGACCTGACGCTGTCGGCGAACAAGGCGCGACAGGCGGCAATCACGAAAGAGCTTTCTGAGATTGCAGCGGGTAGCTTGAGATAAATGAGGTTTTGGGTTTGAGGTGTGAGGCTTGAGTACATACTACCTCAAGCTTCAAGCTTCAAGCTTCAAGCCTGAGGAGATACTACATGGCAACGGCTAATATGGGTCGAACCGCCACCAATGGTAAAGGTCCGCGCGCTGTTGGCGAAGTGACGCAGATTATTGGCGTGGTGGTGGATGCGACATTTCCAACAGATCGACTTCCAGAAATTTATAATGCTGTTGAAATTCCACTTAATGCAGAAGCACAGGAGCGCCAAAATCGGGGCGAAGCGCCGCGTGAAGGTGACTTCCTGGTGTGTGAAGTGCAGCAGCATCTTGGCCACGACGCCGTTCGAGCCGTTGCGATGAGCACGACCGACGGACTACGCCGTGGTATGCCTGTTTTTGATACAGGTGCGCCGATTTCGGTGCCGGTAGGACCGGAAACGCTTGGCCGCGTGTTCAATGTCGTTGGTCAGCCGATCGACAATCGAGGCCCGGTTAATTCAACGCTGCGCCGATCAATTCACCAGCCTGCGCCGCCATTTGAGGAACAAAGCACCCAGATCGAAATGCTGGAAACCGGCATTAAGGTGCTTGACCTGATGGCTCCGTTTACTAAAGGTGGTAAGGCCGCAATTTTCGGTGGTGCCGGTACGGGCAAGACCGTGACGATCCAGGAATTGATCGCTAACATTGCGAAAAAGGCTGGTCTTTCGGTGTTTGCCGGCGTGGGCGAGCGTTCGCGCGAAGGCAACGACTTGTATCACGAAATGTCGGACTCGCGCATTGATGAGAATACGCGTGTTATCGACAAAACCGTGATGGTCTTCGGCCAGATGAACGAGCCACCGGGAGCACGTTTGCGCGTGGGATTGACCGGACTAACCGTGGCTGAGTATTTCCGCGACGAAGGCCGTGACGTGCTGTTGTTTGTTGACAACATCTTCCGCTTTACGCAGGCCGGCTCCGAAGTGTCGGCGTTGCTGGGTCGTCTGCCGAGCGCGGTGGGTTACCAGCCGACGCTAGGCACGGAGATGGGCGAGCTACAAGAACGCATTACCTCGACTACGCGCGGCTCGATTACCTCGGTCCAGGCTGTGTATGTGCCCGCCGACGACTACACCGATCCGGCTCCGGCAACAACCTTTGCCCACATCGACTCGACGATCGCGCTTGATCGCTCAATCGTGGAGCAGGGCATCTTCCCAGCGGTGGACCCGCTGTCGTCAACGTCGCGTATTCTCGACCCGAACGTGGTTGGTCCTGAGCACTACCGCGTCGCCCGGCAGTGTCAGCAGGTGCTTCAAAAGTATCGCGACCTGCAAGATATTATCGCGATCCTTGGTCTTGAAGAGCTGTCGGACGAGGATAAGCTGACTGTGTCGCGTGCACGCAAGATCCAGCGCTTCTTTTCGCAGCCGTTTACGGTCGCTCAGCAGTTCACGGGCCGCGCCGGTAAGTATGTGCCGATTGCTGAGACCGTTCGTGGCTTCGGCATGATTTTGGCAGGCGAACTTGACCATGTTCCTGAGCAGATGTTCTTGTACGCTGGTCCCATCGAGGATGTGATCAACTCGTACGAGGAGTCTCGTAAGTAGTTTACGGGGCGTGAGGCATCGGGCTAAAGGTTTGAGGGTTTTGCGCGAGCTTGGCCTTATGCCTTACACCTCATGCCTCATGCCTATTTGAGGTTTGCTATGCCATTTCGGCTCGAAGTTGTGACGGCTGAGCGTGTGGTGTTGTCCGAAGAGGTCGATCAGGTCAACGTACCCGGCGCGGAAGGCCGCATGGGTATTTTGGCGCGACACGAGCCGCTGTTGACCTCGCTGATCCCCGGCGAACTCGACATCATCAGAAATGGTGAGACAACGCCGTTTGCTATCTCCGGTGGCTTTATGGAAGTGCTGCCTGATCGTGTGACGATTTTGGCGGATAGTGCCGAACGAGCTGATGAGATTGACGAGGCGCGTGCAGAGGCGGCTCGTCGCCGTGCAGAAGAATTGTTGCGAGAGCGCCGCAGTGATCAGGATGCGCTGCTGGCCGAGTCACAGCTGCGACGTGCAATGGTTCGACTGTCGGTGGCACGACTTAAGCGTGGCGGTCGGCGGAGTGGTCCTGGTGGTGATTTGGGCTAAGTCGTGTCGGAGGCAATCATATTTCACAGCGGAGTCTGGTTGTCGTGAGCGTTTTCGTGGATCGATATGTGAACTGTGTTACAATGTTCGCGCTTGACGTACACCGTCAAGCGCGTTTGTTTGCGAGTCAGGCGGCTTTGTTCCGCTTGAGCTGCGTTCAATAATTGAGGGACGACGGTGGGGCGTAAAATAGGCATCGACCTTGGCACCGCGAATGTTTTGGTGTATGTCAAAGGTAAGGGAATTGTTCTCAGCGAGCCATCTGTGGTTGCGCTGTCAAAAAAAGATGGCCGCGTACGGGCTGTGGGTGCGGACGCCCTTGAAATGCTTGGCCGCGAACCGGAAAGCATTGAGGTGGTCCGGCCCATGCGTAACGGTGTGATCGCCGATTACCTTGTGACACAGGCCATGCTTAAGTATTTTATTCGTAAAGCGAATTCGGGGTCGATTTCGCGTCCGACTGTTATGGTCTGTATTCCAGCAGGCGTAACATCGGTTGAGATGCGCGCAGTCCGCGATGCTGCAATTCAGGCGGGAGCGCACGCCAAGCAAACGTATCTTATCCGCGAACCACTAGCCGCCGC
>JASKZZ010000050.1 GCA_030147335.1 Herpetosiphonaceae bacterium
ACCGCGCGCAAATGCTCTTCAGGATCGCGCGAACCCGTCAGCAGAATAACCCGCGCGTTTGGAGCCAGCTGCAGCAACTCCGGCAAAAAATCAAGACTGGTTTGCCCGCCGAGGTCGAGATCAAGCAGGATCAGGTCGGGCTGGAGCTTCTGGGCAGCGGCAATTGCCCCTTCGCGGTTTTGTGCCTCTCCGGCAATGACAAGACCGGGCTGGCTTTCAATAAGCATCCGTAAACCCGAGCGGACCAACGCATGGTCATCAACCATCAGAATACGAACAGCGGCTTGTAAGGTAGACATACTATTGGCTTTCATAGCGGGATTTGAACAACAACTGTCGTACCGTCATCCGGTAGCTGCTCAACCCGAGCGTAGCCACCTAGCGCCGTTGCGCGCTCACTAATCGAGCGCGGAGTAAAGGATTTTGCGGGAATGTGACTCCCTTCGTTCTTGACGCGTAGCATCAAACAACCGTTCTCCCGGAGCAGTTCAACAGAAGCGTTGGCCGCATGTGTGTGCCGTCGAATGTTGCTCAATCCTTCAGCTACCATCTGAAAAACTTCAGCGCCAAGCCTGTCGTTGCAGCGGAAATCCCCTTTCGCCTCAAAATCAACGTTAATGCCAGTGGCCTGGGAAAATTTCTTGGTAAAACGGTTAATCGATGCTTGAAGACTATCACCACGCTCGCCGCCCTGCTTAAGACCGCTTACATATCCACGCAGATCAGCGATACCGTCGTTGGCCAGCCGAAACAAACGGTCAAGCTCTTCGGCTACGTTGGCTCCGCCGTTTGCATGTTTGGATTTTATGGCCGCCAACCCCATTTGAAGCCCAATGTATGGCTGGATCACGCTGTCGTGGAGATCGCGGGCGATACGCTGCCGTTCTTCGTCGGCTGCCTCAGACGCCAGTCGGTCAACGAGTCGGATATTGTCAATCACCGGCATGATGCTTTTGAACACTTGCTGCAGCAGGTCGATGTCTTGTAGCTCGAAACTGTTCCGTTTTGCGGTCAAATACAATCGACCAAGTGACTCGGAGCCGAAGCGGAGCGGAAGCGAGATGAAGGCGTCGCTTTCCAGCGTTGCCAAAAGCAGCCCGCTTTCTACCAATCCCATGCTTGTTCGCTCGCCAGTTACAATGTTTACCGCGTACCCCTGCTGTCGCAACTGCCACGGTCGTACTTGTCGCTGATACAGGACGGCCTGGTCCTCGGGCAGTGCCAGCAGCTGCGTTGCCAGCTCGACGGGAAGTGGTACCGTTAGCACTGCGCCGTCCGGATCACGCCGGTCACCTCGCCGCATCTGGTACTCGTCGACGGCAGTGCTTGATACCAGCAAAACTGTATCGGCATCGTAATACGCGCGCAGCCGTTCCAGCAGCGTGCCAATGGTGCGGTCGATACCAAAGCGTGGATTGGACAGCGTACTGACTTCGCGTAAAAGCTGCATCCGGCGCTTAAGCGCAATCTCATAGCCGCCCCAGTAGGCCATCATATAGCCTAATGTGAGCAGATACACGGGTCGGACAAGTGATCGGTTCAGTTCGACTTCCAGGCCACGAGCAGCCGTCGCCAGACCAATTACTGTAAACAGCAGCGTCGAAATAATCGTTACTCGCAGGCCCGAGGCAAAGCCCCAGCGGAACGACGCGACCAGAATTGCAAAAAAGAATCCGAAGAAAAAGATACTGCTGGCACCGTTGCTAAGTGAGATCAGCAGCACGTACCACGCAACATCGACCCAGTGCGACCATGAATGAAACTTGGCAGTGCGAGTATGCGACTGAATCGAAAAAAGGTACAGCAGGGCGCTATAAATTGTGTACAGGCTGAGCGACGTATAGGTGATTGCAACGAGTCGGCTTGGCTCCGCTGGGTCAATAAAGGTAATAAGCAGCGCTGATGCTGCCAGAACCAGGCGCATCACAGCAACGATGCGATGCTCAACAGTTTCTGTGGTGTAAGTCGCTACGGTATCTCGCATATTCTATGCTCTTTTCATCAACGTTATACGTTTGCTGAAAATGATATTGCGACGCTTGGTATGTGTCAGTATTAACGACAATAAAATGCAAGAGGATGCGGCAGTTTTCCTGCACGCGGCCACTTTATTACGAGAGTGACTCGTAATAAATGCTTCTCCTATGTAACAAGTATTCACCCTCATGGTTGGACCGAAAATACAACAAACCGCCTCCCGCCATGGTGTAGATAACACCATGGTAGAATGCGGTTTGCGTATCATTAGTATTTTTGCTTTTACACCACTTCACGTGGTGTATTATAAAACGGAAGCAGGCCGTGTGAGATTACAATCCGGTAAAAATGCCTAAGCTATTCACAGAATGGCAGCTCGACAACCTCCGCGTCGATGCCATCGCCGACCTGAAGGATGGTTCCCGGTACTGCCGCTGCGGTACGCACATAGGCAAGCCCAATCGCTCCAAACCGTGGAGATACAGCCGAACTGGTAAAATCGCCGGCTTCTTTGCCTTTGTGGAGCAGCTTTGCGCCTGATGCAACCGGCTGAGACAGGCGCAGCCCCATCAATCGCTTCGCAAGCCGATTTCGGCTTTCCATCCGAGCGATAATTTCCTGACCCACGTAGCAACCCTTGGTAAAAGAAACGGCGTCGGTAAGTCCTGTTTCGAGTGGAATGTACTCGGTGGAGTGTTCGCGCTGGTGCGCGCCGTACCCGTGCTCAATGCGCAGCAGTTCCCATGTTGCGTCATCAAGCGCGGGTACGCTTACGAGCGCATCTTGGATAATTGCTTCATCCTCGCGTTGTCCCAGAATAGCGAAGCCGTCGCCGCCAATAGGGAGCGTGCGTACCAACCACACTTGAATGCCAGCAATTGATGCTGCTTGAATATGATGCAGCGGCCATGCGCGGGGATCGATTGACGTAATTTGTTCCACTCGCGCGGCTGCCTCCGGTCCGTACAGGTGAACTTGCATCGTAGCAGCGGTCAGGTCCTGCACAGTCACTTTGTCATTGAAAAAGATTTTGCTCTGCAGAAAACGACTAAACGCCGGTCCGCTGCCGGGATTGGTGGTCACAAGCAGATGCTCAGGCAGCGCATACACTGTGAGCACATCCAGAATACGAGCGTGGTGATTGACAAGGACTGTGCGCGAACCATCTCCAGGCGTTAGCTTCACCATGTCGTTGGTTGTCAGCCGCTGCAGCAAATTGGCGCGGTCCTCCCCCACGAGCCGAACACGCCCACGCGCATGTTCGTCCACGCGTACAACCTGTTGCAGTGCTGCTTGATATAAAACTGTATCGATGGCTGGAACTGGTGTTACTGTTTGAGTCATACGATCCTCCTTGCTATAGTATAACAACTTAGTTATTCTGACCCCGCAACAACGACCAGTAAAAACAGGACCTTTTCTGCCGTTTTTACCAGCTTGTTGTCATGCAGGATACGTTGCTACATGGTAGAATCTCAGCCGCTTTAAGTGTTAGGAGAACATCTAGCCATGCGTCTACGAGCGTTCTTGCCCGCGCTAACTCTCGGCTCTGTCCTGTTAGGAGCGTGCGGCCAATCAGCTACAAACGAACAGATCGTCGCAAATGTATCAGCTGCCAGCGCATCGGTTATAGCTACCACAGTTCCCACTGCAACCACTGCGCCGACTGATGTGCCGACAGCAGAGCCGACGAGTGTCCCGACAGCCGTGCCGACAATAGAGCCGACGAGTGTCCCGATTGTCGCGCCAACGCTAGCACCGACCATCGCACCAGAAATTGTCTCCGCCGACGTTAACGATGTGCCGCAGCTCAGTGAGCAAACTGTTCCATCAGCTGCCGATATTCCAGTCGCTGCTGCTGTTAAGCCGGCCCAGCCTGTTCGCCTGACAATTCCAAAAATCAAGCTCGATCTCAAGCCGATTTCGGTCGGTCTGGACAAAAAGCGTGTGCCAGTTGTGCCGAAGCATGATGTTGGTTGGTACAACTTGAGCGCAATGCCGGGTCAGGGTGAGAACATCGTCTTCTGGGGGCATGTGCTGCGCTTTAAGGCAACGCCAAAGATCGCTGCTCCGTTTGCACGTGTCAAGGAGTTGAAAATCGGCGATTTGCTTATTCTGACGACGGCGAATGGGGAGCAAGTTCGCTACAAGGTGACCAAGGCAGTGCAGGTGACGCCGGATCAGGTCAAGTATATTCTGCCGACTGGCAAGGAGCAGGTGACACTGGTCTCGTGCATCGGCGACAACGTCATCTCGAAGGGCGAGGTAACGAAAAAATACCGGCTGGTAACAATTGCCGAACCGGTAAAGTAGGCACACAGCTGAATGATTGAGGGGCGCTGATGCGCCCCTCTTTTTTATATCGTGATGGCAATGCCGATAGCCGCCAGAATAAGCGGTAGCGCCAATAGTCCCACTGCTATTGCTGTGCTGATACGCTGCCCCAGGTACAACACGGCCACTGCCACCACAATCGTGGCAACAATTAGCGCCCAGGAAAACCACTCGCTATAGATTCGGATAATGCTGCCGAAGACAGTGGTAATCATGATGATCGCCATACCCAAAAATATTACGCCGAGGGTACGACCACGAGTCTGTTGATTCATAGCTAGCTTGTTGCGCTCCTTATCTATTTATGCCTGGCATGAAGGCTGTAGCCCGACCGTTTCCGTTGGCTGCATCATCAAGTGGAAGCGACTGCTGATCGCCGTCGATGTATGTTTGCTGCGCCGCCGAGAAAAAGCCAGTGAACAGCGGATGTGGCCGGTTTGGCCGTGACTTGAACTCGGGGTGGAACTGCGAGGCGACAAACCACGGATGATCGCGCAGCTCAACAATTTCAACCAGCCGTCCATCCGGTGAATGACCCGACACCACAAAGCCTTCTGCTTCAAGCTGCTTGCGGTATTTGTTGTTAAACTCGAAGCGATGTCGATGGCGCTCCAGCACAATCTCGCGCTGATACGCTTCTGCCGCTCGAGTTCCCGGCTCCAGCACGCAGGGATAGATGCCAAGCCGCATCGTTCCGCCTTTATCCGTGATGTCGAGCTGATCGGGCATGAAGTCTATCACGGGCATGACGGTATGTGGATCGAACTCGGTCGAGTTGGCCGATGTGCCTTCCGGCAAGCAGCGCGCCAGGTAGATGCAGGCACATTGCATTCCCAGACACAGGCCAAGATAAGGCACGTTGCGCTCCCGAGCATAACGCGCCGCCACAACCTTGCCTTCCACGCCGCGATAGCCAAAGCCGCCGGGCACAACAATGCCCTGTACATCACTCAACAGCTTGTGTGGATCTTCGTGCTCAAGCTCTTCCGAGCTGACATACTTAATGTCAACGTCCATCCCATGCGCAATCGCAGCATGACGCAGCGCCTCGGCTACCGAAATATACGCATCCTTGAGCTGCACATACTTACCTACCAGTGCAATCGGAATCGAACGCTTGGGCTGCTTAATCGTTGTCACCAGGCTGCGCCACTCGTCAAGCTGCGGCTCGTGTGTTGGAAGCCCAAGCTCACGGATAACATAGGCATCTAAGCCGGCCGCATGCAGCACCAGCGGTACCTCGTAGATTGTCGATACTGTTGGCAGTGGAACCACCGCCTCCAGATCAACGTCGCCAAACAGTGCGATTTTTTCGCGTACATCGTCGGGTACATCATGGTCGGAGCGGCAGATTAATGCATCAGGTGAGATACCGACGCGCCGCAGCTCCATCATCGAATGCTGCGTCGGCTTGGTCTTTAGCTCACCGGTCGCGCCGACATGCGGCAGCAATGTGACATGAATATAAAATACATTGTCGCGGCCGGCGTCTTTACGCATCTGTCGAATGGCTTCCAAAAACGGCAAGCTTTCGATGTCGCCGACGGTGCCGCCGATCTCAACGATCACCACGTCCGCGCCGGTCGCTTTGGCAACCGCTGCAATCCGCGCCTTGATCTCATTGGTAATGTGTGGAACAACCTGGATCGTTCCGCCGAGGTAATCGCCACGGCGCTCTTTTTGGATAACCGAGCTGTAGATCTGGCCGGTGGTCACATTGTTGAGCTTCGACAGGTTCTCGTCGATAAAGCGCTCGTAGTGTCCAAGGTCGAGATCCGTCTCAGCGCCGTCTTCGGTGACAAACACCTCACCATGCTGGTAGGGCGACATCGTGCCCGGATCGACGTTGATGTAGGGATCGAGCTTTTGAATCGAAACCGAAAGACCGCGCGCCTTAAGCAGCCGGCCTAACGACGCCACCGAAATACCTTTGCCAACGCTGGAAACAACGCCGCCGGTTACAAAAATGTACTTAGTCATCTTCCGCATCCTTGCTCTACGCAATCTGCCAAATCGAAAGGGGAAGGTCGCTGAACCTTCCCCTGGATGGGTGCATTACAAACGGCGCTGCGCCTGATTGATATCTGTGTTGCTCCCGCTCGGCTGGCTCATGCCACACCTCCACGGGCTTTTATTATAACATACCGTTAATTATTAGTAGCCAGCAATACATAGCTAGGCTGTGAGTGTAACAGGTCGCAGAACAACAACGCGCATTTCTTCGCCTTCCGCCGGCAGCGTGGACGGCGTCACTGACAGCTTATCAACAGCTGTATATTCCTTCAAGCCCAGCTCCTGCGCTATTTTTTCAAGCTGGTCCTGCGTATCGTACATCGGAATAACTGCTCGCGGCTCGATCCCGGCAATAATTTCAGCCAACTTAGCCGTGCCAAGCGTGCTTTGTGCCGGAACAAACAGAACGTCAACAGTTCCGATGTCTTCAAGCTGCCGTGTTGTCAGTTCGTGGCCAAGATCGCCTAAATGACAAAACTTGGTGTCGTCCAGCTCAAGCACATAGATAGTGTTGTAGCGGCGCTGTCCGCCGGTCTCACCATCGCGATAGGTACGAATACCGTTGATCATGATGCCGCCGACCTCGTACTCGCCCGGCCCGTCGATAACAAACACGCGCTCTTTGTGCGGCTTGACCACGCCTGCATTGATCCGCTCCGCATCGACAACGCTTAAAGTGACAATCTGAGCGGTTGGCTTGCCGGGATCGAAGCTATCTGTTTTGGGAAACGGATCGTTGATAACAATGCCGTCTTTGCCGCGTAAACGCACGCATGAACGACCAAGGTATTGAATATCTGGCATCTTGTGAACTCCTTTTTACACTCGGTATTATACGCCGTCGAGTTGGCCGTCGATCAACTCACCGTCGAGGTCTTCATGCTGGTTGCTTTTCAATGCTTCCTGAATCGTTCGCTCGGAGCCATAGCCAACCAGCAGATGTTCTTCGTTGAAGTTTAGCTCGCGGTCGTCGATCAACTCTGGCGGAATGCCGTGAGCCGTTACTCGCTCATGGAGCGCCGTCGCGTCAAGCCCTTGATCCTCGCCCGGCATATATTCCTCTCGTAGAATGCCCTCATCGAAATAGCGATAAGCGTAGCTGCCGGTTGTGTCGCTCCAGATCGCGTAGACCGTCGGCTGATCCAGGGCGTGGGCAACTGCTTCCGCAACCTGCCACTCGTCGTCAACCTCCAACGACGAAAAGCACGCCGTCCAGTCTTGCTTTGGCTGTGACAGCACGAATACGGTCGGGCCGCCAAACTCGGTTAGAAGCGGCGTCCAATCCTCGGCAATTTCACGAGTAGCAATCCGAAG
>JASKZZ010000328.1 GCA_030147335.1 Herpetosiphonaceae bacterium
GCCCTTGGTCACAAGCTCATCAAGCCATGCTTGATGCGAACGGTCCGGCGATGCGCCACGCGCTTCGTAGTTGGCTAACTCAGGCGGATAGAACGGGTTGTACACCGTGAACATTGTCTCGGGACCGTGTCCAAACGTCAGCGTGCGGCCTACATGCGCGCGCAGCAGACCGGTTACGCCTCCACCAACCTCGTCGCCAAACCAGATCAACGTGCGAACGCGACCAGTGCCTTCATTCGTTTCCAGCAGCCGACCAAGCCGCCCAATGTATGGCACTTCGCGCAGCCGCTCAAACACCGGCGCTTGTGACAGGTTGAAGGTGATCAACAATCCTGCCATCAATAGGCCCAATCCAATGGTCGAAAACAAAAGCGTTTGCAACCGGCGAGTCAGGTGCGGTGTTGATTGCTCACGACTGATACGAATTAAGGTCAGCAGCAGCAGGTAAACGAAGATGCCAATGCCAACCATGCCGCCAATCCACGGACCACGACTCTGAGAAAAGAAGATCGCCAGAAGAACAACAAGGAATGCTAGAACATAGCCAATGATTTGTGCCAGCAAGAAGGTACGTGTTTCGATGGAACTGCGACGCGGCAGCCACAAGCTTGCGACGAGATAGCCACCAACAGCCGCTACGCCAAGCAGCAGCCACAACCACCAGTCTGCTAGCCGTGGCGCATTGCTCACACTTTGTGCGTCCGACGATACCGTGTAGCTAATCAGCAGCAGCAGCGTCCAAACGGTAAGCCCAGCCAGTGCCGTGCCGGTCAATAGCTTGTTCTTGCTCACTGTGTTGGCAGTATTCAGCAGCACGAACGTACTCAGCACAACTGCTAACCCAAGAGGGAAAACCCACCAGTAGCGGAAATCGCCGTTGACGGGCCGGACTGCCGCCATAAACTTGATGATTCCAAGCAGCAGCGCTTGCTGCCCAATCAGCAGCAGCGTTGTAAATCCGATCCATGTCCAATCAACTGCCTTGTCGTCGTTCGCCGGGGCTTGGCGCAGCGCGCGATAACTTGCTATTGCGACTGTTAGGCGATACAACACCCACGGCACAACCATAATCAAGTAGGCGGCGACAAAGATTGAGTTGCCCATGGTGGAAGAGATTCGCGTGATCACGTTGCCTTTCCACGGCAGCGGATCGAGGCCGAGGTGCTGGATCATGCCATACAGCGAGACTGACACGCCGGTCATGATGACCACGGTAATCAAGCGTTGAAGCTGCTCACGGCTGCGCATGTTGCCGACAATCAACGCAAAAAGCCCGATGTACGACAGATTCGTATAGGTGCCCTGCCCGCGTTGATACGAGCCCCACCATGATATTCCGGGTTCGACAGAAAGCAGGGTTGCAAGGACAAAGACAGCAGCGTAGAGCACTACTGGTATCGCTAGTGGCGCTTTCCACCAAGCTTGCCAGTGGATTTGCTCCCCAGGCGCATTACGCCGCTCAATCGTTTTGGCACCCCAGGCCGCAAACATCACCAATACAATCGTTCGCAGCACCATGGCTTTGTCTGGCTCGAAGTGCCGCGCCGACAACAGATTGAAGTAGTAAGGGGTAAAAGCAAGCGCTAGCAACCAACCGGTCTCAATGATGCGGTCGGCCCAGCGCATAATCATCGTTTGACGTCCCAAAAAAAACCTCGTCTTAGAAACATAGCTCAAAGGTTAGAGAGCTTGTTCTCATCGCTCAATATTTATTGCCATAAACTCGGATTTTGTGTGTTCGACCTTGGTCTTGTGCGCTTCAGCATCGGACTGACGTTTGTATGTTTCCGCCCGTTCCAGCATTGTTTTCGCGGTTTGACGGCTCGCGTCGCTGATCGGCACGCCGTCCAGCATTTCGGCAACTTCGCTGATGCGTCCGTCCCAATCGAGCGGCGTTACGGACGACCGTGTACGTCCACTATCGACCTGTTTGCGAATGGTATAGTGCGAGTCGCCAAACGCGGCTACCTGCGGCAAGTGCGTGATGCACAGCACCTGGTGATTAGAGGTCATGGCCCAAAGTTTTTCGCCAACCACTCCTCCCGCTCGGCCACCAACGCCTACGTCTACTTCGTCAAAAACCAAGGCAGGAACAACATCGACCAGCGACAAAATTGATTTCATCGCCAGCAGCAGTCGCGCGCTTTCGCCACCCGACGCGATGCGGGCCAATGGTTTGAGCGGTTCGCCAGGATTGGGCGAGATCATGAACTCGACACGGTCAGCACCTGTTTTATCAAAGCTAACCCGCGCAGTATGTCCCTCAGCACTGGCTTTACCGACCAGTACGACGCCGCGCGCATCCGCAACGTGCTCAAGGTTAACCGCGAACTTAACGTGCGGCATGGCGAGATCGGCCATGGATTGCTCGATGCGTTGGCTTAGCTCGTCTCCTGCTGCCCGACGCTGATCCGAAAGCTTCCCTGCCAACTTGCCAAGCTGAGCCAGCAGCTTGGCTTCTTGCGCTTCAAGTTCGGCCAGATGTTCTGCCGAATTTACCAGCCGGTCAAGCTCAATGCGCGCCGAGTCAACCGATTGGAGCAGCTCTTCAATCGAGCCGCCGTACTTGCGCTGTAATGAGCGCAGCAGCAGGAAGCGCTCTTCGATGGCCTCCATACGACCCGGATCAAATTCCATGTTGTCGCGATAATCGCGCAGTGTAGCAGCCAGATCTTCCAGCCGGAACAGCAAATCGTTAGCTTGGTCCAGTGTCTCGTTAATCGTGGGATCGAAGCGTGCCAGGTCGTCGATCGCGCCGACGACTTTGCCCATGCTGTCGGTGACGCAGGTGGCCTCGGACGAGCCGTCACCCTCGGCCAATAGCTGGTACGCACCATTAACCAGACCCGTAATTTTGGCGGCGTTCTGTACCAGCGTTCGTTCGCGCAGCAGCTCTTCTTCTTCGCCGATATGCAAATTCGCCGCTTCGATCTCTTCAATTTTGTATTGCAGCTCTTCGATTCGATCCTGACGACGCAGCTCGGAGCGTCGCAAATCGTCAAGCTGCTGACGGACCTGTCGCAGCCGATCCACCAGCCCGCCGACCTCGCTCCGCAGCGGCATCAGGTTGCCGAAACGATCCAAAATGTCGAGATGCGTCTTGATGTTGAAGAGCGACACGCCCTCGTGCTGACCGTGAATATCGACCAATCGCCCACCGATATCCTTGAGCGTCGCTGTATTGACGGCACGCCCGTTGATCCGTGTCACGCTTCGACCGGTTGTGGCATTAATTTCACGCGCAATGATCAGTTGATCGTCGCTTTCGTCGAGCAGCCCATACTCATTCAACAATGGCAATACTTCGGCGCAGTCGTCAAGCGAAAATATACCTTCGACCCGCGCAACCGTGCTGCCCGCTCGCACAAACGTCGGGTCGGGCTTGTCGCCACGCAGCGTACCCAGCGCGTCGATAATGATCGACTTCCCAGCGCCTGTCTCGCCCGTTAACACGTTAAAACCGGGATCAAATTGAAGGTTTAGCCGGTCGATGATCGCGAAATCGCGAATGTTTAGTTCAAGTAGCATGAAGCTGTTTGCTCATTCTATGGCATTGTAATGCGGTATTTCCGCATTAGGTGCAGCTAGGAAGAACCAATCGAATTGTACCATAGCG
>JASKZZ010000364.1 GCA_030147335.1 Herpetosiphonaceae bacterium
GATGTGCGAGTACCTCATCGCATTTACCATCGTCGCATCTCGCCCAGTAACGAAATTTCACTACTGCTGCGTCATCAAGGGTTTCGTGACGCGGCGCAAGGTCGTGATCGTCTGGCGCAGCTTCACCGCTCGCTGGCTGAAGAGTCGTATCTGGGCCGTTTCGACAAAGTGCGAATGATGCAAAGTCCACTTTGGACAACGATTGACGGCATCCTGAATCCACCGACGCAGAAAGGCCAGGCGGAACCGTCCGAACAACCACATTAATCCGCTCTAGGAGCCGCTTAATCGACTGGTAGACAAACCATACCACATCACGTATAATAACAACATCGCGGCAGGTAACTCCTGCCGTTTGTGCGCCATGAGGAGCGCAACAGGTTAAAGCTGGGAGTTATGCTCTCAGTTTTATAATTTTCCACCCGAGGACGACCGATGACCGACAAGCCTGTATATTTGACCCGCGAGGGCAAGGCTCAACTCGAAGAAGAGTTGAAGCATCGTATCGAAAATGAGCGCGTAGCAATTGCCGAAAGCATTAAGCAAGCCAAAGATTTAGGCGATCTTTCCGAAAATTCGGAGTACGAAGCCGCCAAGAATGCGCAAGCCTTTAACGAGGGACGCATTCGAGAACTCAACTACATGATCAATAACGCTCAGATCATTGAGGATTCAAACGGCGGCAAAGAAGTACGTATCGGTTCAACTGTCACGGTTCGCTTTGATGACGGTGAGGAAGAAGAGTATAAGATTGTCGGTTCATCCGAAGCAAACCCTCGTGATAACAAAATTAGCAACGAGTCACCGATGGGACGTGCTCTAATAGGCAATGCACTGAAGAAAAAAGTCGAAGTAGATAGCCCAAATGGGCGGTACAAAATCACCATTGTGAAGATTAAGTAGCCGACGCGAAAGCTAACTAAAGGGAAAGAACAAAGGCTAGCGCTGCGCTACAACCTTTGTTCTTTTTCTTTTGGCGACAACATATCGCTAGAGGGATGCATGGATCTGAACGAACTTCAGCAGATACGGCTTGGCAAGCTTGAGCGGCTTCGAGTAGCCGGCATGGAACCCTTTCCACCTCGTGCCCAACGCAGCCGGACTGCCGCCGACGCACTTTCAGCATTCGATGCGTTGGCAGAAAGCAAGGAACAGGTAGCACTTGTGGGCCGCATTATGTTGCGGCGCGTCATGGGCGGCTCGACGTTTGCGCATATCGCCGACGAGAGCGGTCGTATTCAGGTTTTTCTCAGCAAAAAAGATCTTGGCGCCGACGACTATAAGCTCTTTGCAGATACCACCGACATTGGCGACATCATCGGGGTGCAAGGCTATGCGTTTCGGACCAAGACCGGCGAGCCGAGCATTTTTGTCCAGCGCTGGCAGATGCTGACCAAGACGCTCAATCCACTGCCCGAAAAGCATGCTGGCCTGACCGACATCGAGACGCGGCTCCGGCAGCGCTACGTCGATCTGATCGTGAATGAAGAGGTGCGCGAAACGTTCAAGCTGCGTGCACGGCTCATTTCTACAATGCGCCGCTTTATGGATGAGCGCGGCTTTATGGAGGTTGAAACGCCAATGCTCCAGCCGATCTATGGCGGCGCGGCGGCCCGACCATTTACAACGCATCATAATCAGCTACATCAAGACCTATTTTTGCGTATTGCGCCTGAGTTATATCTTAAGCGGCTAATTGTGGGTGGCTTTGAGCGTGTGTACGAGATTGGCAAGGCTTTTCGTAACGAAGGTGTGGATCGCTTCCATAATCCCGAGTTCACCATCTTCGAATGTTATCAGGCCTACGCCGATTACAATGATATGATGGATCTTGTCGAGCAGATGGTTGCGTTTATTGCTCGTGAGTTGACCGGCGGCTCCAGCCTCACGTTTGCGGGTCAGACCGTAGATGTTACTCCACCCTGGCCACGTATTTCCATGCGTGAAGCAATTATGGAGCGTGCCGGCGTTGATATTGGCGAGGCAACGACGTATGAGGCGCTGGTCGATGCGATCAAGCAGCAGCAGCTAACGATTGATCGTCAGCCAACCTGGGCCAAGCTGGTGGACGAGCTGCTCAAAACCTATGTCCGGCCTACGCTGGTCTCGCCGCACTTCATCATCGACTATCCGCAGCCGCTTTCGCCGCTCGCTAAGCGCAAAACAGACGACGCGCAGTTTGTTGAGCGCTTCCAACCGTTTATGTTTGGCTCTGAGCTAGGCAATGCGTTTACCGAACTGAACGATCCGCTTGATCAAGAACAGCGTTTCCTTGAACAAGGCCGCGCTGAAGCGGCAGGTGACGATGAAGCCATGCAGATGGATGTCGATTTTCTCAACGCGCTGATGACCGGAATGCCGCCTACTGGTGGCCTTGGTCTTGGTGTTGATCGGTTAACCATGTTGTTTAGCGGACAAGAAACAATTCGAGAAGTTTTGCTCTTTCCGCATCTACGTCGTGTTGAGACCGACGAAGAGCGCTCCGCATCTTAAGTGATGCTGGCTGCGTTTAACTGTTCACAAGAATTACCGAATGGAACTTAGCATATGCCAAAAGCACTGATTATCGAGCGTGAAAACTTACCAGGCGTTGTCCAAGGTTGGCTGCGCGCGATTGGCTTGGAAAACGATGAGACCGTTGAGCTTGTTTTCACTGAGCGCGAGGTTTTGTTGCGCCGCCCAACCGATCCGAAGCTGCGTGAGTGGACCAACAACGTCACCGATGAGTACGACAAAGCCTTCAAACGTATGTTGGGGCTGTAAAGATTGCAAAAAAGCAGACCGACAAAGCAAACAGGTATTTGAAAGTCTGCTTTTTGTCATCGCTAAAGAGTTTGTATGAAGTATCTGACAGCAGACAATATTCTGGACCTCCACACAATTGCCGTAGAACGATTCGGAGGACGGCTGGGCATTAAAAGCCAGGATAAGCTTCAAAGTGTTGTGACTGCGCCACAGCAAATCTTTTTTGGTGCGGAGTTATATGCCGATATGGCAAGCAAAGCTGCCGTAATCGGTTTCCAAATGCTCAAAAACCGTCCGTTTCTTGCGGGTAACGAGGCAACTGCGTTGCTGGCTGTACTACGGTTCCTGCATATCAATGATGTTCCGCTGGGTACCGACTTTGCCGAAGAGCTTGCCGGTAAATTACAAGCGGTGCTACGCTCCCATCTTGACCGAGACGGCCTTACAGAGTGGCTGCGCGAACGGCTGGAAATCAATGTTATCGATTAGCTCTGTATTGCTGAGCCAAAAGAAACAGCCCAGGCTACCACTTAGCCTGGGCTGTTTCTTGTCGTATTACATTTGTTACATCTTGCGTCGTAGGACTAGCTCAGCTAGCTCGATCAGCCCATCTTTAGCGGGTGACTCGGGGAATACAGCAAGGCGTTCAATTGCGTTATTAACAAGACGTTCGGCATCGGCGAGCGCGCGCTTGGTAGCACAAATACGCCGAACTTCTGCCACCGCTGCGGCAACGACCTCGGGACTTGGCTCGATCGCCTGCGCAGCCTGACGTACAACTTCATTTGCACCCATATCAACGGCATAAATTACCGGCAGCGTAATCGTTCCTTCTTGAAGATCGTGTCCTGCCGGCTTGCCAAGCGTATGTTCATCGGCCGTGAAGTCCAAAATGTCGTCAACAATCTGGAACGCCAAGCCGATGTCATATCCAAACTGTCGCAGCGCATCGACCTGCGCATCACTGCCGCCGCCGACAATCATGCCAGTTTCTGCCGCGCACTCAAACAAAGCCGCCGTTTTACCGCCAATCTTGTTGAAATACTGATCAAGCGCACGCTGCATCGGTACAACATCGGTGACCGGCGATAGCTCGGCCTCGCAAATTCGCACAACGCCACGTGCAAAGCTTTTGATAATGCGCGGATCTGACGCATCGGCCATTTGCTCGGCCGCAAGCGCAAACAGATAATCGCCGACCATCAGCGCGACATTGCCGCCCCACTTGCTGTGGACAGTTGAGCGACCACGGCGAACATCGGCATCGTCGATCAAATCGTCGTGGACAAGGCTGGCTGCATGAATCATCTCGATCGCGCTGGCGATACTAACAGCCCGATTGGGTTCAGGCGCACCATCAGGCGAAAGCAAACGAGCAGCGAGCAACGTCAGCGACGCACGCATACGCTTGCCACCAGAGCTAAGCAAATAACGACTGGCAGCGTTGAGTAGCTTCGAGCGTGACTCAAACTTTGCGAGTACGACTCGGTCAACGTGTTGGAGGTCGCTGGATAGGTCTATTGCCGTCGCAAGCTCACTCATAATGCGCCTCGCCTACTTTGTGAAATCATCCACGTATTTCGTTAAAAGCGTACCGACTACGGGGACAAAAGTCAATCAGTCCGTGGCCTGATAGCAGCTACAAAGCAAACCGGATGCCAATGCTTTGTAATGCATCGCAAACGGTTGACGCAGGTAGTATTTCGTGCTATATTATGTTTTCTAAACGTCCCCCTGCCATGTGGACTGGCTGGCGGGATTTTCGTTTTGTCCACACGCTTGGCTCAGGAGAACTGCCATAAGGAACCAGAAAGCACGTATCAACCGACGCATTCGGGTGCCACAAGTGCGCCTGATCGACGAGGAAGGCGGCCAGGTCGGTGTTATTAGCACGCATGAAGCGCTAATGATGGCCGAAGAACGTGGTCTAGACCTCGTTGAAGTTGCCCCTAATTCTGATCCACCTGTGTGTCGGCTAATGGACTACGGGAAGTTTTTATACGATCAGAACAAAAAAGCACGAGAAGCGCGCAAGAATCAAAAGATTGTCGAGGTTAAAGAGGTCCAGATTCGGCCCAGCACCGACGATCATGATATCGAGGTAAAGAGTAACCGGGCCCGCGAATTTCTAGGCGAGGGCCATAAGGTGAAATTTAATATGCGTTTTCGTGGGCGGCAACTAGCACATCAAGATATCGGTGTGAAAATGTTGGAAGACATTGCCGAGAAGATGCGCGATGTTGCAGTGGTTGAGGTGCGGCCAACTTCCGAAGGCAGAACGATCACCATGATCGTCGCGCCACAGCCCGCTAAGAGTGGCGGCAGTAAGCCTCGCCCGGAGCGGCCTGCTAGCAGTGTTGCCGAGCAGCCAAGCGAACCATCCGAAGCGTAAAGGAATAAAGTTCGATGCCAAAGCTGAAAACGCACAAAGGCGCGCAAAAGCGTTTTAAGGTGAACGGCGCGGGCAAGTTGATGCGACCCAAGGCGATGAAGAGTCACTTTCGCCGCCGTCGTTCAACCCGTGTCAAACAGCAGCTCGATAAGATGCTGGTCATGGACAAGTCAGTTGCCAAGCGGATTAAGAAAAAGGTACTGCCTTACGGCGCCTAGTTCTTTGCCCATCAGCGATTTTTCAAACGTAAGTTGTGTCGGTCGGCGGCAATCATAACGAGACATATACGGTCTGGCCGTCGAACGTCATCTGAACATCACTGGACAGAGCAGCTGTGAGTACAGTTAGCTCACTCCTACTCGTGATGGAGTGTCTAAAAGGAGACAACAATGGCTCGCGTTAAACGCGGCGTAATGGTGCGCAAGCGCCATAATAAGCTTCTACGCCAAGCAAAAGGGTATCGCGGCAATCGTAGCCGCAACTACAAGGTCGCGCATGAGCAGGTGATGCGCTCACTGGCCTATGCGTATCGTCACCGCCGGACCAAAAAGCGCGATATGCGCCGCTTGTGGATTGTTCGTATTAATGCGGCGACTCGCCAGCACGGCTTGAGCTATAGCCGCTTTGTCAGTGGTTTGAAGCTCGCCGGCATTGAGATGGATCGCAAGCAGCTCGCCGATCTTGCGGTGCGTGACGCGGCAACATTTGGTCAGCTCGTTGCACAAGTTCAACGAGCGATCTCGGCCTAGTGACGATTAGCAGCCCACATAACCGACATATCAAGCACATCCGCTCGTTGATGACAAACCGCAAGGATCGTCGTCACGAGCGGATGTTTGTTGTTGAGGGCGT
>JASKZZ010000215.1 GCA_030147335.1 Herpetosiphonaceae bacterium
TTTGGCGTCTTCGGTCGCAATCAGCTCTGCAAACAGACCCGCCTCGTACATATTGGCATCGTCGAGCGACATGTTGAGGCCACGGTTAACTGCCTGTTTGATCGCGGCAATGCTAAGTGGCGGGAGTGCTGCCAGCTTTTCGGCCAGCTGTCGCGCTGCGGTCATTAACTCCGCTGCCGGAGTTACGCGCTCAACCACACCGATCCGCTGTGCTTCAGCGGCGTCGATGCGCTCGCCTGTCATCATCAGCAGCTTAGCCATGCCGGGACCGACAAGGCGCGGCAGTCGTTGGGTGCCGCCCCAGCCAGGAATAATGCCAAGCGTAACCTCGGGCAATCCAACCTGCGCGGTATCTGCCGCAATGCGGACATCGCAGGCAAGCGCCAACTCAAGGCCACCGCCGAGCGCAAAGCCGTTGATCGCGGCAATGATTGGTTGGGGCAAATCGGCCATGGCGAGGCCCAACATGTGGGAACGAGCGGCGAGTCGTCGGCCTTCGGTGGGACTTTGCAGCTGAGCAAGCTCACCAATATCCGCTCCCGCCGCAAATGCGCGTTCGCCGGAGCCTGTCAGAATAACAACGCGCACATCAGAATCTGCCCCAAGCTCGTTGAACGCCGTAAGCAGCTCGCCGATGACCGCTTGATTAAGCGCGTTGAGCTGCTTGGGCCGGTTAAGTGGGATTGTAGCAATGGCACCTTCGCGCTCAACCAGGATCATTTCATAATTCATTGAATGTTAGCTCCAGGCAACAGCAAACACAGGCAGCAATATAGTTGCGGCCTGTGATATATGGCACGCGTGGTAGCAGGTGTTGGCACCGTGTGGCGCACACCCATCACCCGCATTTCCGTGATCTCCATCGATCAATCTCCAGCACAATCGGTTGGCGATGCGTATTATAGCATCGCCTCCGATCTCATCGCAACTATAAGTTGACATAATTACAAGGAGCCGCCTTCAAATGATGTTACCTCAGACGACGCCTGAATAATTGCTAGCACCTCGCCCGGGATCGACGCACTTGGCCGCCGAGTAATGGCGCTGATCGCGTTGAGATCAAGCTTGGGTGTACGGTCATCACGCAGCAAGCCATTGGTTTCTTGCTCGGTATCGGTCAGCTGTGTGTAGCAAAAACCGGCGATGGTTGGGCAATCTAAAATCGCGCCAATCACGTCCTCATATTTTTGCAGGAAGGACTCTTGATCACGCACAGTCCCATAGCCGAACCACTGCTCACCACTTGCCGGCGCATAGCTAATACCGCCAACCTCGGTCAACATGATCGGTTGGCCTTCGCGCTCGTAGCTGGGCAAAACAATGGTGCGATAATGCGGCTGTGTTTCGCGCAGCGTCCGTTCGACCGCCTCGGCTGTACCATAGCGCTGACGAATCGTTGCGCCGTCCAGTGCATAATCATGCACGCCCCACACGTCGCTGGCGATATGCTCCCAGCCGTCGTTGCCAATCACCGGGCGCGTCGGATCCAGGGTTTTGGTGAGATGATATAAGCTACGTACATAATGCTGTTGTGTTGCGCTGTGCTCAAGCGCGGGCACGCCCCAGCTTTCATTCAGCGGCACCCACGTCACAATGCAGGGATGGCTATAATCGCGGCGAATCACATCGATCCACTCACGCGTCAGACGCTCAACGGCGGTTTGAGAAAACACATATGCATTCGCCATCTCGCCCCACACGAGTAAGCCGAGTCGGTCGCACCAATACAGAAAGCGCGGATCTTCGACTTTTTGATGAATCCGCACGCCGTTGAAGCCGAGTTCCTTGATCAGTTCGACCTCTTTGCGAATGGCTTCGGCGTTTGGCGCGGCAAGATGTGATTCGGGCCAGTAATTTTGGCCCAGCACCAGCCGAAGGTAAAAGGGCCGACCATTGAGTAGGAAACGGCCACTGGAAAACCCTGCGCTCCGCAACCCGGCGTAACTTTGCACCTGATCGATCACGGTGTCGCCGTCCAGCAGTGTTAGCTCGGCGTCGATCAAGTTTGGGTAGCGCGGCGACCACAGCACACGCTCGCGGCTCATGACGGTGCCGCCGGCATCCAGCGCGATCTCACGACGGAGATCGGTGCGGTCGATCTCGTAGGTGTCCTGGGCCAGCGTCGTGCCGCGCAGCGTCATGCGGACGCGGAGTTGAAGCGGTCGTTCTGGAGTCGTGTTGACCGTTACCTGCAAGCCAAGCAGCCCCCGGTCAAGGTCAGGCGTCCAGCGTAGATCGGTGATAAAGATCGTACTAACCGGCTCAAGCCAAACCGGCTGCCATATGCCTGTTGTGCGGTGATACCAGATGCGATGCGGACGATGCTCCCAATCCTGCTTGCCGCGAGGCTGCGTCAAGTCGGTCGGCTGATCCTCGGCACGCACAACAATCACCTGCTCGGCGTCGTCCGGCTGCAACACACTTGAAATATCGGCGGTGAAGGGCGTGTGGCCACCTTCATGCTCGGCAACAAGACGACCATTGACCCAGACCTGTGCGCGATAATCGACGGCACCAAAGTGCAACAACAGGTGACCTGGTCGCGGCTGTTCAGCGGGCAGGCTAAATACGCGGCGATACCAGACAATCGGGTGCGGATCGGGATCGGCAATTCCGCTGGCGCGCGACTCAGGTGGAAACGGGACAATGATGGTGCGGTCGAACACGTCGTCTCGTTCATGCCAGCCCTGAACACGGCCCTGGTTGTGATCGTCGTAGGCAAACTGCCATGAGCCGCAAAGATCGGTCCAGTCAGAACGAACAAGCTGTGGTCGAGGATGGTTATCGCGCTCCATTGGGCTACTCCTTATCCTGTTTGCGTTAGCAAAAGTTGATACGCTATTGTACTCCGATAGGCCATATGCGATGACGAGTGCGGTTTGTATTATAGGTGTATAACTTGCTGAACAGCTGTGAAACGGCGTGGCATCGTAGTATTCGCCGAATACATACACATTATTTCAATAGAATCAATAACATGTGCGATAAGGAAGATACATGGTTGCAACAGTCATGGAAGGGCTCAACGGGGCATGGCACTGGGTTCGTAACCTGCGATCACGGCAACAAGCGCCGATAAAGCTGCGCGACTTTGAAACCGAGGCGCGGCGCCAGGCAGAGCGGTTCGGGCCGCTCAATCGTCGCTCCGTTGGCCTGCGTAATATAGAAGTGAGCCGCATTCTGGGTTCGGTGGGACGCAGCGGCGAATTTGACGGCAACTTTCAGCCGCCGCAGTCGGCCAAAACAGAGCAGGCGCGCTTTCGTCGCGTGGTGAGCGCAATGAAGGCGGGCGAGCTACTGCCGCCAATCGAGCTGTATAAGCTGCGGCAACACTACTACATTCTTGACGGACATCATCGGGTGGGAGCGGCGCGTCTGCTAGGCATTCAATCGATTGATGGTGAGATTACGCTGTTTATTCCCAGCGGCGATCCGGTTGAGCAGCGCTTGTTTCATGAGCGACGCGCGTTTGAGCAGGCGACCGGACTCCAATCTATTGGTGGCGCGCGGCCCGTCACATATCGTCGGCTGCTGACGGAAGTGCATACGTTTCGGCGCGAGCTAGCGGAGCGCGAAGGCGCTGAGACCGATTTGCAATTTGCCGCGCGGCTATGGTACGCCCGTGTCTTCTTGCCGGCGTTTGCGGCGCTACGCGCGAGTGGTCTTCACGAGCATTTCCCTTTGCAGCGTCACGCCGATATGCTGGCCGCCCTGCTTGAAGAAGAACGCACCGCGCGCCGACGGCAGACACAGGACCCGACGCTGACCCAGACCGAGCTTGAGGCGGAGGTGGCGCTTGATGATCAGGTCGTGGTGCCCCAAGTGCTTTAAAACTCAATCAGTGTGATTGCGCGACACTGAGCGAAACGCCGCGGATCATGGCCGAGATCGATGCGCTAATTCCGCAGTGGCCGCTGATGTAAGGATGGCATGTCCTTTCATCCCGCCTTGCTCACGAGATTTGCCACCCGAGAGGAGACAACATGCTAGGCAGCCGGCGTATGCTGGTACACTGAACTGTACCCCTCGCATCAAATCATTATTGAGGAGTACCGAGTGTATGCATCGCCGCCGCGTTGTCACCCTTGTTGGGCTGATCGTGTTCGGTCTCGTTGCCGCCGTGATGTTTGTCTCCTACCAGCCGGTTTCTCCAAAAGGGCAGGAACTCGAACAGGTCATCGAGCGGTATCATCAAGACGGCAAGTTTAGCGGCGTCGCGCTGGTGTTGGATCGCGGCAATGTGATTCTGAAGCAGGCGTATGGGTTAGCGAATCGTGAGCAACAAATACCGTACACCAGCACCACGAAATTTCGGATTGCTTCGTTGACAAAATTATTCGTGGCGACGCAAATCATGCAGCTACACGAGCAAGGCAAGATTCGTTTTACCGATTCTGTTGCTGCCGTCATTCAAGACTTTCCTGCTCCATAGGCCGATAAAGTCACGATTCATCACCTGCTGACGAACACCTCCGGCCTTCAGCTCTACGAGGAGCGCACCGCCCAACCCATTGATGCATACACACAGCGGCTGTCCTTGGATGAGTTTATCGCTGGCTACTGCGTTGGTCCGCTTGACTTTCCGCCC
>JASKZZ010000429.1 GCA_030147335.1 Herpetosiphonaceae bacterium
GCCAAAAACACGTCGGAGCCGTGGAGCGATAGTACAAGCGGCAGCTTGCGCTGCTGCGCTACCAGCGCCGCGACGGCTCCATTCGGCAGTACCCAGTGGCCGTGGATAATATCGTAGCGCTCACATTCTGTCAACTTGAGCAGCGCTGCTAACCCACGTCCAAGCGCTAGCGGCGCTGCTATCAGTGTCGCGCCACGCATTCCGACATCGCCATGCAGCGCGGCGGCATAGCCCCACACCTCCAACGATTTTGTTGGCGCGTAACGATAGCTGTGCAAATACACGCCACGCTCAAACGGCATTCGGCGCAGATCGCTGCGTTGTGGCATGAGCACATGCACCTCGTGGCCACGCGCCGCAACACTCGCCGCAATCTCCTCAATAAACGGCGCGGTCATCTCGCCCGGCCATTTGGGATAAGACGATGTCAGCATCGCGATCTTCATGCAGCGCTCTCCCTTGTTACCGAGTTGCTCGTCATTCGCGCCCCACAACGATATCTTCCACTGCGTCATAGTCGGGTGGGAACCGGTAAACATACACGTCAGCGCCATTGTAGCGATTTTTGACCATGTACATAAGTTCCCAGCCTTCTTCAGGCTTGCCACGAGCCAGCCCGAACAACGGTCCATTCTTGCCTTCGGGAAGCGACGTACTGATTGTATTCATCAGCAAATAATCCGCCCCGTAGTATTTGGCAATACGCATAATGTCCTGTTTGCTTGCATTCGGCGTCATCACCGCAGCCCGATCAGCATGGTAGTTAAGCTGCCAGGGTACACGCGTCATAATGACCGCATCGGACGGTGTGTTTTGCTTGATCCAGTCAAAAGCCTCAAGACCGGCATCCCAATTCCTACCCCAATAGTCACTGCTTTGCGGTGAAAGAAAGCGATCAATGCGCTGCCAATGCGGCTGCACGGCCATTACTAGGGTGGCAGTGATCGCAAGACCGGCAAGACCAACCCATCGTCCACGCCAAACAGTCGCAATCCGGTCGAACAGCCAGCACGCGCCCCACGCAGCCAGCATCGCCAACCACGGCACGAACGGGACAAAATAGCGCGGCTCGTCATGCGTATGCCAGTACAAAATCAAGAACAGCGTATATGAAACTAGCGCAGCCAGTACTAGGCTGATGATCGAGCGTTGTCGTCGGCGCAGTGTCACCAATCCAAGCAGCATTAACCAAACGCCTGCACTACCGTACGGAAACTCGTCAAGCGCGCCCGAGTTGAGCAGCACGCCGCGCGGCGGTGCGAAAAAGCGCCAAGCGTCAACTGCCTGCTGCACGATCTTACCTAATGTCAGGTCAAAGCCCCACTGCAAAATCCAGGAACGATTTGGCAACCCCGGCCCATTGAGAATTGGCGTATATATTTTGTAAATATCTTCCCAGGCTTCGCTCCGAGTACCACGGAAATACAAAATCCAGGCATCGTACGCTTCGGTCGAGAAAAAGGGCTTGCCAAAAACCAGCAGGTTGCGCACGAGGTATGGCGAAACAACCAATACCGTGACCATCGTCCACAAGGCCAGCGGCGGCACCCACTCCACAACCAAACGACGAAAACGCTGGCCGAGTGGCAGCTGGCCCATGCCGATCGATACCCGCAGCAACGCCCACAAACCGACACCCAGTGCAAAAATTGCCGAGCTAGGCTTTTGCAAGATCATCAGGCCAGTAAAGATGCCTGCCCACAGCCAATAAGAACGGAGCATTGAGAACCAAGAACCATGTTGAGCTATCTGGTCCTTGGTTCCTGATTCTTTGTTCTCGACTGCCCGGAACACGAGCCAAAACGCCGCCATGCTCCATACAACAAGGGCAAGATCACTGGTTGCATAAATCGCGAGACGAAAAAACAGCAGATTGAACAGCGTCAACAGCGCCGCCAGTAAGCCCACACGCCGATCCCAGACACGGGAAGCAATATGAAAGATGAGCAGCGTCGTAGCGCCCAGGAATAGGATATTCGGCAAGCGCGCGCCAAACGACGACGTGCCAAACAACGCCATGCTGGAAGCCATCAGCAGTGGTTGAAGCAGCGGCCATGTTTCTTGGGGTCGTGTAACGCTGGCATCGGAGCGCAGCGTATAAAACTGCGTCACATAATCAACAACAAAGCCTCGTCCGCGCAGCAAATTACGCGCAACAACTGCATTATCGGCGTAGTCGGCGTGGCCAACGAACGGCAGCGTCATAACCAGCCACGTCATGTAGCCCAGCCACACGCCTGCCGTCAAACCAAGCAGCACCGCAGCAAGACGAGTGGTAAGCAGCATCCGCCGTAACGAGAGCAGCCAGCGCGGCAGGAGCGTTACGCTTACCAGCAGAGCCAACACTATGGCGCTAATCAGCGACAGCCCGATCAGAGTATCGAAGAAGCGTTCTGCCGTGCCTTGCTCTTCAATCTCGGGAATGACCACAACTTCGCGCAGCAGCACCATTCGCGCAAGAATATAACCGGCTACAAGGACGGCGCTAGCAGTCAGACCAACATCCAGCGCCTTGCTATCTCGCAATCGCCAACGAATGCCTGTCAGTACGCCAACAAACCAGCGCCAATTGATTACTGCGAAGACAATCGCTAGACCCGCAAGCACCGCAGGTAGCACTGCGGCTAGCCATGGTCGCGCAATTACCAACAGCGTCACGCCAAGCAATGCCGCGCCAACGCCGACTAACAGCGAAAGCCAAGAACGTCGCGAGCGCTTGTTCGTAATGCCTAGCGCTAATGCCGTTGCAGCAGCAAGACCGCCAATCACAAACCAATCAGGGCGCGCTCCACCACTCGTCGCAACCTCAACAGCATCAAGTCGAATCCCTTTTGGACGACCATCAGCATATGCGAGTGTATTGGTGAAGGTTGGCGACACTTCCAACATTGCGGAAACTGCGGAGCTTGATCGAAGCGCTGAGGGAATCAACACGGAATACGCGTCAAGCTGCGATGTTGGTGTAAAGGACGATACGACTTGGCCGCCAACCAGCACACGCACTTCCGGTTGCTTTGGCGCTTCACGAACAACATCTGTGGGCCAGCCTGCGAGATACAAGGTTAGCTGTACATCTTGCCCCGCTCCAAGACCGGGCAACAGCAACACGCCTCGCTCACGACTCCAACGTCCACGACCCTCGGGACTTAGTTGATCTGCATACCACTGGCCCTGTTCGATCTGTTCAGCGCGTTGTGCCTCGGATGAGGCTACAAATAACTGATCGCCGAGCAATCCTACATTAATCCGGCTGCGCGAAGGAAGCTGATAGGCCAACAGGCCAAGAATCAGCGACAGCAGCACCGGCAGCAAGAAGCGCACACGGCCAAATGCGTGGCGGCGTGCGCTGGTGCGTTTAACTTGATGTAATAATACAGCGGGTTGCACAACGCGAAATTATACCTTGCCTGGGCTAAAGTTGTGCAGAGCAGCGCATGATGCCATGCTGAAGGAGATGTGATGAAGGGTAAGAAATTTTAGTGCTGCCGGTTCAAGGCTTGGTTGAACCGGCAGCGAGATTAAGCTAGTCAATGCCAAGATAGGCTTTTTGCACTGTTTCGTTTTCACTCAAGGCTTTAGCTGAGTCGGCAAGCACAATCTGACCTGTTTGCAGCACGTACCCACGATGCGCAATTCCGAGGGCAATTAACGCATTCTGCTCAACCAGCAAGATCGTGGTCCCTTGCTTGTTGATGTCTTGTACAATGCTGAAAATTTGATCGACCAGAATTGGCGCGAGACCCATACTCGGCTCGTCAAGCAGCAACACACGCGGTCGCGCCATCAGCGCCCGTCCCATCGCAAGCATTTGTTGCTCACCACCGGAAAGCGTACCGCCCTTCTGAGCCACACGTTCCTTGAGACGCGGAAAAAGATCCATAACCCGCGCGAGATCAGCCTGATATTGACTATCATTGCGTGGATGAATATACGCTCCCATCTCCAGGTTTTCAAGCACGGTTAGACGAGGAAAGATACGTCGGCCCTCGGGAGACTGCGAAATACCTAGCTTCACAACCTCATGCGACGGCATTGTATCAATGCGCTTTCCGTTGAACAGTACCTGACCTTGGCGTGGCGAGAGTAAACCGGAGATTGTACGCAGCGTTGTTGATTTACCAGCGCCGTTTGAGCCGATGAGCGTAACAATCTCGCCCTCGTTGACCTCAATCGAAATACCTTTAAGCGCATGAATGTTGCCATAATAAGTGTGAACATTCTGCATCGCGAGCAGTGCCATGATGATGGATTCCTTTTGCTCAGCCTACTGGGACGCACGGGCCGAGTTAAACTGCTTGTTTTGGGCTGCAACAAAAAGCAAAAATAGCGTTCGTCCTTGAGCCATACAGAATTAACCGTGAAGCGGCGGCGCGACCGGCCCGGATTCGTTGAGCGGTTCTGACGGAGCTTTATCGGCATGTCGCGACGTACCTGCGGCTCCTTGACCGAGATACGCCTCGATCACGCGCGGATTATGACGCACCTCGCCGGGCGTTCCTTCCGCAATCTTTTTGCCGTAATCCAGCACCGCAATGCGCTCCGAAATTTCCATAACGAGACTCATATCATGCTCAATCAAGATCACGGTGATGCCAAGCTCATCGCGCAGCCGTCGAATAAGATCCGTCGCATCTTCGGTTTCTTGCGGATTCATACCAGCCGC
>JASKZZ010000461.1 GCA_030147335.1 Herpetosiphonaceae bacterium
CCGGATACAGGCGATCAGCGCGTCGCCTTGCAGCAGGCAATTATCGACCACGGACTCCAACAGCACATTCACCTACGCGACAGCTTGCACTACGAGTCGGAGATGGCGCGTTACCTTGCCGCAGCCAATATCATGGTAGCAGCGGCTCATATCGAAGGACTCAATCGGGTGGTAGCTGAGGCTGGCAGTCAAGGCACTCCATCAATTGTTTCATCCATGACCGGTGTAGCACCCCTAGTAGCACAACTTGATGCTGGTTGCGTCGTTCCAGCTCGTGATCCCGAAGCGCTCGCCACAGCGCTGCAACAGCTACTCGCGTCAGCCTCAACACTGGCTCGCCATGCCGGTAACTCGCGTCGTCTAGCACAGCGTTTTCGTTCGGTCGTTGTCGCCGACGCGCTGCTGGAACTGTATGCAGCAAGCTTAGATCGTAGCCATGAGAACAAGCAAAATCAGCTTTCTATCAGTTGACACTCATATCAAAGCATGGTACTTTTCGCGTCACTACATGAGACATTTGGCTTCAGGTAGCACTTGGCATCCGGCCCACCTACTAGAACAAGCAGACCACATCAGGCAATAACTGCTCACTAGAATCAGGCAGACCATTGACGAAGATCGACGCACGGCTCGACTCTACGGTAGCTGGTGCAGCCAATACAGCCGCCCGACGGAACACAGCACCCCCAACCATTGATCGGCATGATGTGCAGCCTCGCTGGAGTCTTTCTGAGATTACCAGCAAGCGTCTGCTCATCCTGTTTGTGATTGGTTATGCCATTGTTTTCTCGCTGGCGTCGGCAGCAAAATACTGGTTATTCGGTCAAGGTCACGACCTTGTGCTGCATGAGCAGGCGATTTGGAACACTACTCAAGGCCGTATCTTCGAGGTGACCGGCTTTATTCGTCCATCGCGTTTGTTCGGCTACGATCCATACTTGATCGAGCTGCTGGTCGTACCAATTTACGCGCTTGTACCGTCAGTTCACACATTGTTTGTGCTTCAATCGTTGGCAATCGCGCTCGCTGCTCCAGCAGTATGGTTGATTGCGAGGGACGAAGGTTTGGCTCCGGTGGTGGCATTGGGTGCGGTTGTGTTGTACTTTATGTATCCCACCGTCCAATACACGAACCTGGATGCCTTCCGCGAGCGTTCATTTGGACTGTGTTTCTTTTTCTGGGCAATGTGGGCGCTTCGGCAAGATCGCTGGCGCACCTTTGTAATCTTTTTGGTGCTGCTCATCATCTGCCGTTTGGAAGCGGCCTTGTTCGCTAGCTGTTTCGGCGTGTACGCTTGGCTAACACGTCGGCCCAAGCGGTATATCATCGTGCCACTGGTTCTAGGGCTAGGCTATTTCTTTGTCGGTAACTTTTGGTTTGTGCCGATGGTTAATCAAGGCCAGCCTGTCTCATACGTGTATGAGTATTTCGCGCCGCTGGGCAACAGCATGGGTGAAGTGCTAACCACAGCAATCACGCGTCCGTTGTACACCTTTGGTGAAACGTGGACTGCTGCCAAAGCAAAATATTTACTGCTGCTTTTGCTGCCCCTAGGTGGATTGTCGCTGCTGGCTCCACGTGAGCTTGTGTTTATGCTGCCGGTGCTTGGCCTCAACCTGCTCGCGACAAAGACCGAGCTTTCCAACGTGCGGTATTGGTACTCGATGCTGCTGGTAGGGCCGCTTATTTTGGCGACGATTGTCGGCTGGCGTCGTCTCCAAACATGGTTGCCGCGTGTTCAACGTCAGCCCTGGCTGGTTGCCGTTCCAGTTTTTGCGTGTGTTGTCCTAGCGCATCTGATTACGCCAAATCCGGTTCTGTCGCTGGCACGTTATCATGAGCCGCCAGAACGACGGGCTGTTGCTCGTGAAATTATTGACCAAATTCCTCCTGAAGCGCGGGTAGCCGCGAGTGGCAGAATAGCGCCGCATCTTCTCCGTCGCTACCTGTATTACTATCCACTGGCGGACCAATCGGTTCTGCCACAGGTCGACTACATCATTGCGGATGTGTCATCGTCCTCGTTCGACGATCCGCCAAGCCGCGCGCAGCTTGAAGCGGTACGCGTCAGCAATGAATGGGAACTGGTCCTCGACCAGCAAGGATTTCAACTTTTCAAGCGTCGGTTGTCTGGTACTCAATAGGAAGGGATTAACCATGTCGTTCGCATTCCCGTGGTCGTCCAATCGCACGACCCCCACTGGGCTTCGCCTGGCAGCACTGTTTTTCATTCTGGCTCTTGTCGGTATGTCAGTCGTCAATGCTGCAACCATATCCGGACCACAAAACATTTCCAATGACGGCGCAGAGTCGATCCTGCCTCGCATTGCGCAAGACCCTAACGGCAACGTTCACGCTATTTGGGACAGCAAGGAAGATGGAGCACGTGTTGTACGGTACGCGAAAGGTACCTGGAACGGGTCGTCGTATAACTTCGGTGGTAGTTCGCTCATCGCAAATGTCGGTAGTTTTCAATATGCAACACCAGCTATTGCGGTAGCGCCAAGTGGAACCGTGATGGCAGTTTGGAGTGATGGAACGCTACGTTTCAAAACGTGGAATTCATCTGCCAGCCAGCCGAGCGGCACAACCATTAGTCTTACTGGTGGCATTCAACCGTCGGTTTTCCCGGATGCCGGCAGCAATTTCCATATTGCTTGGAACGGCGATTTCCGCTTGCAATACTGCCAATGGAACGGCTCTGCTTGCTCCAACCGTGCTGCATTTGATGATACCGAGAACGCTATCAATCGGCCAGATGTTGCGGTAGACAGCAATAACAACGTACATATCGTATGGGACACCGGCCAGGTTACGAAGTACCGAACGCGTGCAGCGAATGCGGTTAGCTTTGGACCCGCACAAGATATCGGTGGCGGTAACTTCCCACAGATTGCAGCCGATGGTAAAGGCAATGTCTACATTGTTCGCAGTGGTGATTACAACGTTATCTACTGTAGCAAGACCATCAACACGGCTTGTGGCAGCCAGCACGTAATTGATGCGGCACAGGACCTCCAGCCATCGGTAGCGGCAACTCGTAGTGGTAGTGTTGTGGTTACGTTCCGTGATACAACCAATGCAGTGTGGTACGACTCGCGCGAGAATGGCGCATGGCAGTCGACGAGACTGGCAGGCTCTGGCATCCAAATCGACCTTTCGGCTCGCCCGTACACTGGACGTGTATCGGTAGTCTGGAGCCGAGATTATGAAATTCAGCACGCGACAGTAATGCCAGCAGCGAATATTTGCGATGTTGAGACTCGATCGCTACAAGCAGAATCAGTCTCAGCTTTGGCTGGTCCGTTCAAGCAGTATCTGCCGACGATTTCTTCGGCACCAACAATACCCATCTGCCCTTAAAACAGTTGGACCCGTACTTGTGAGGCATCTAGGGATGCTGTAACTCAAGTAACGCGAGATCACGACACGGCTTCCCATGGAGAGCCGTGTCGTTTCGTTAATTCGTTAACATGTACATCACCTGAAGTATTACTGATTAACAGCAGTTCAAGGCTCATAAACTGCCGATTGTGTAAAAAATTTGTTATTATTATTCTCTTGACTACATTAATCACAGAGCCACAATTCAAGATATAGGGATCGTTAGCTGTGGTAAATCTTGACTTATGTGGTTCCCACGGAGAAAGAAGTATTCCTGGCATGAAGTTCCCGCGAATTGTATCCGTAAGTATTATTATAGCGATGCTGCTGTTGGCGGCTATCCTGCCCACTTTTGGTTCGGCAGTGCGCGCAGCGACATTTACTCCACGAGAAAACGTATCTCGCGATGCCAGCCGTTCGATTCAGCCGCGCGTAGCACAGGACCCTGACGGTAATGTTCATGTGATCTGGACCGAAGAAGGAGCAGGGCGAGTTCTATACGCGAAGGGCGTTTGGAATGGTACCCAGAACGTTTTTAGCCCACCATTTCAGATTGCCGATGTCGGTGGCTTCGGCTACTCGACGCCCAATATCGGGGTTGCGCCCAACGGCGTTATGATGGTCTCATGGAGCCAACGCGAAGGCGACGTAGAAGTTGGCTATGTGCAAGCCTGGGACTCGCGCGCGGCCCAACCTGGCGGCGGCCCGATCAGACTCGGCATTGGGATCCAGTCCACAATTGCCGTTGACAATGCAAGCAGATTCCACATCGCATGGAACGGCCAGTTTCAAATTCAGTATTGTCAGTGGGATGGCGGCGGTGGTTGCACCAAGCGCGACACCTTTGGCGGCGGTGGCTCGCTCAACAACCAGCCCGACCTCGCAATCGACAGCAATGACAATGTACACGTTGTCTGGTTCCGTGACGGCAATATCGTACTCTACCGAGGTCGTCCGGCAAATGGTGAGTGGGGTAACGTTCAGCAGCTTGACGGCGGAAACTTGCCGCAGATTGCCGCCGACCGCGAAGGTAACGTGCATATTGCATGGAGCCGCGACTTCAACATTCAGTATTGCCGCAAGACGTTAGCCAGCGATTGTGGCGACCGCCGCACCTTCGACTTTGGCAGTGATGTCCGCCCTAGCGTGGGCGTTGATCCCAACAATAATATTTTGCTAGCCTTTCAGGACCTTCGAGCTCGCAGCTTGATTTTTGTGGCGCGTGAAGGGGGTCAATGGTCCCCGACCCAAGAATTTGCGCAAGGTCCCACCTACCCTGATGTTACAACACGCCCTTACACCAATCGCTTTGCACTGGCTTGGAGCTTGGATTACGATATCCAGCTGTTGAATGTCGCTCCAGAGGCACCAGTAGCGCCGCCGCCTCCACCTGCACCGCCTGCACCACCCGTACCTAATGGACGTGTATTTCCAGAAACTGGACAAACAGTACATGGAAGGCTGCTTGAATACTGGGATCGTAATGGTGCGCTACCGGTGTTTGGTTTTCCGCTTGACGCGGAGAGCGAGCGCAGGACGTTGGACGGCACCTACCGTATGCAGGTTTTTGAGCGCAACCGGCTGGAGCTGCATCCCGAAAACCCGGCCCCATATGATGTGCTGCTGGGACGGCTTGGCGGCGACGTATTGTATGAGCAAGGCCGGCCCTGGGAAACATTCCCGCGCGAACAACCCCGTAACGGTTGTAAGTATTTTCCTGAAACGAACCATAACTTGTGCGAGCCATTCTTGAGCTACTGGCGTTCACATGGTCTTGAGCTTGGCGATCCCGGCATCAGCGAGCGAGAAAGCTTGGCATTGTTTGGCATCCCGCTCACCGCTGTCGGCTTTGAGACTAATGCCGATGGCTGGCGTGGACAGACTCAATGGTTTGAGCGAGCACGCTTCGAGCTTCATACCGAAAATTCTGAGCCTTACCGCATATTGCTGGGACGTTTAGGAGCGGAAGCACGCTAGGCTACACCTCGGCACAATCGCTAAATTACACAAACACGGCTCCATTGGGGGGCCGTGTTTGTGTATGCATGGAACTTTGTACCGTCATCATTGGACCACGCGGGGGAGAACAGATCAAACGATCTGGCTATTTCCTTGCCTGACCCCACCTCGTACCATTTGCATATTGTGAGATAAAGCAGCGCGGCAGTGCGTTATGCCGATCACCGCTAGTCGATTCAGGACGCGCATAAGCATGTCCCAAGCTGTGCATTTACCAATATCACAAACTAACACGGCTACCAATACCGCCCTAGCACTTGGTTTTGTGAGTTGGAAAAGGAAAGCATCAAAACAAATGCAATTTTACTTTTTGCGAACGACGTTTCTACGCACGGCCATCCTGTTGGTTATAGCCTTGATCGGTGTGAGCGCTGTTGTACAAGCCGCAACCTCTAGTCCGGTCCAGAATGTTTCCAATGATGCTACAAATTCGCTCCAACCGCGTGTTGCTCAGGATCCTGACGGGAATGTTCACACGGTTTGGGTTAATGACGAAGGTGGTGCTCGGTCTGTACGTTACGCCAAAGGAACGTGGAACGGCACAGCATATGCATTCGGCCCGAGCGCTTTAATCGCGGATGTTGGCAGCTACCAATATTCACTTCCAAACGTCGCGGTCGCGCCGAACGGCACAATTATGGTTGCATGGGGCAATGGAAACATACATGTTAGAACCTGGAGCTCACGTGACAATCAACCAGGTGGTGGCGTTAGTCAAATCCCAAGCGGTATTCAGCCGTCGATAGCGGTTGACAGTGCCAGTCGCTTTCATATCGCATGGAACGGCGACTCCAAGACTCAGTATTGCCAATGGGAAGGCACAAGCTGCACCAAGCGCGATACCCTCACCGATGAAGCTGCAAACCGGCCTGACATTGCTGTCGACAGCAACGATGGCGTGCATGTCGTATGGGACGGTGGCGGCATCAGGTATCGTGGTCGAACCGCAGGAGCAGAGTGGGGCGCAACGCAAACGCTCTCAGTCGGTATCAAGGCTCAGATAGCAGCCGACCGCCAAGGTACAGTCCATATTGTGTATAGCAACGACTACAATATCCAGTATTGTCGTAGAAGCTTGACGAGTGGTTGTACAGAACAAAACACAATCGACTCCGGCAACGATCTTGATCCATCAATTGGCGCAACGCCAGCGGGTAGCATCATCGTCGGTTTCCGTGATGCAACAAGTGGTCTCGTTCGCTTCGCTACGCGCGAAAATGGTGTATGGACTGAATCAAAGGAAGTAGGCAATGGCATCACGCCTGATGTAGCACAGCATCTCTATGTTGAGCGGACATCAATAGTATTGAGCCGTGACTACGAGATTCAGCATGGAGTTGTTTCGCTCGCGCCATCGGTACCACCGACGCCAACACCAGTACCACCAACACCAACGCCACTCCCGGCTGAATATACTGGCACAGTAGTTGTTAACAATGGCGCGGCGGTAACATCAAATCCGCAGGTCAGCGTTACCATCAACAACACCTCAAGCGTAGCCATTCCAAGTTTGTACAGCCTTGCCGACGACGTGGAGCCTGTTGCGCCAAACACGCCATTTACCAATCCCAGCACGACGACAACCTTTACGTTGAATGTTGCAGATGGTCGCTGCCGCGAGCACAGCGTAAAAGCAAAGGTTGGAGGTTCATCAGGCACTTCAACGACATTCAGCGACACCATCATCTATGATCCGTCTGCTGACGCTCAAATAATTGCTCGTAATCCTAACCTGCCGTCCAACCCTGAAATCAACCAATTCTTTTCGGCAGCATTGCCGAGCGGCGATATAGCTTACACCCGTCGCAAGGACTTCAACACGGCGGTCAGCCCTGGACCGAACGAGTGCAGCAGCCTCAAACGCTATGCATTTGTAAAGCATGGCAAGGCACTCACGGACTCAGATTGGCGCGATATGCCGGTTGAAGGCTATGTTAGCGCTTATACGACATTCACGCCTGACTTACCGGGTGCTGAGGGTTCGTATCTATTCGACGGCTATGTTGAAGATGGTATCGGCCACAAAACAACCGACCCCTACGTCGTTACGATTGTGTACGATGTAACAGCACCAACCGTAGACGGCGCGAGTGGCGCGTTAGCAACAACGGCTAGCCCCAAAGGTGGCATAGCTCAAATCGACACTAGCGGACTAACAATTAACGATAACCTGTACGCTTTGCCAGGAACAACGCGAAAGTATTGGGGTTACTGGGTCGTAGTCAAGCGAACCGACGCAGGCGCGCCATCCGAA
>JASKZZ010000465.1 GCA_030147335.1 Herpetosiphonaceae bacterium
GCATTTTCGCGTCCATTGCGGCTCAACAGCTCGGCAACTTCTTCTGCTGCCTGTTGGCGACCGTAATCGGGCATTGGGGCAAGGCCCATGCCACCTTTCGCCTCATCAGTAAGGAAATCCGCAATAGTTTGACCGGTTCGCCGACCATACACTGTTGCTTCCAGCAGCGAGTTCGTGCCAAGCCGATTCGCGCCATGCACGGATGCGCATGCGCACTCGCCAGCTGCGAAAAAGCCCTTAATTACAATATTCTGTCCATTAATCGTTGTGACCACGCGACCGTCCGCATCGGTTGGGATACCGCCCATCGAGTAGTGTGCAGTAGGCTGGATCGGCACCGGTTCAAGGATTGGATCAACGCCGAGATAATCACGCGCAAGCTCGGTAATCTGAGGCAAGCGCTCATCCAATTTCTTCTTGCCGAGATGACGGAGGTCAAGCAGTACATAGTCGGCATTAGGGCCTGCTCCACGACCCGCCTCAATTTCTGAGTAGATCGAGCGTGAAACCACATCGCGCGGGGCCAGCTCCATGCGGCCTGGAGCATAGCGCGCCATGAAGCGTTCGCCCAGACCATTGAGTAGATAGCCGCCCTCGCCGCGTGCACCCTCGGACAACAAAATGCCGTGCGAGAACAAGCCCGTCGGGTGGAATTGCACAAATTCCATGTCTTGTAGCGGCAGACCGATGCGATAGGCAGCAGTCAAGCCATCACCTGTCGAGCTATACGCATTTGACGTGATTTTGAAAGCGCGTCCATAGCCACCGGTACCAAACATCGTCGCCTTGGCATGAATCGCTTCGATATTGCCCGTGCGAATATCCAACACTGTAATGCCACGACAAATGTTGTCTTCGACGACCAAGCCCGTCATGTACCACTCGGGATACACCTTGACGTTGTAGCGCACGAGTTCACCGTAAAGCGTTTGCAGAATGGCATGGCCGGTTCGGTCGGCGGCGTAGCAGGCGCGTGGGTTGGTGTGGCCACCAAAAGGTCGCTGCGCGATACGGCCATCCGGTAGACGGGAGAATGGCACGCCCATGTGTTCTAGCTCGTACAACGTCGGCGCAGCCTCGCGGCACAAAATCTCGATCGCGTCCTGGTCGCCGATAAAGTCAGCACCCTTGACGGTATCGTACATGTGAGCAACCCAACTATCTTGTGGGTTGTTCTCATCGTCGGGCACAGGCATCTGATTTTCGTCGTAGCGCACGTTGCCCAACGCAGCGCTAATGCCACCCTGGGCAGCACCAGAATGCGAACGTGTTGGGTACACCTTTGATACAAGCGCAATGTCGGCTTGTGGCGCTTTGCGTCGAATTTCGATAGCGCAGCGCATGCCGGCCAGTCCGCTACCGACGATGATAACGTCATGTGTAATCACAAAAGTTCACCTTATCACAAGAACCAGCTGTTACTTCGGTTCTTGGTTCTCGATAGTTGGTTCTTTTATCGTGTAGTCGGCAGCTGCATCAGCGCCAGCAACGTGCGCGAGCCGTCAAACAGCGCGATCAATCCAATAATCAAAAGCGCGATCGATGTCAGACGACGAACCGTGATGCTGGTCGCCCAATCGTACACGACGTTGCGCACTCCGTTCAAACCATGAAAAATCGTGCAGGTTAACAAGCCAATATCATTGATAGCATAAAGTACCGGATACAGCTCGAAGCGACGATTAACAATCTCAAATGTTATAACATTTCCGGTTCTGAGGTCGATAAAATGGTTGAACATCATGTGTACCGTCAGGAACACGATCAGCCCATAGGCCGTAATACGCTGCAACGCCCAGGCAATTGTGCCGCGCTGGGGCCGAGTACGCACTGAGATTGGCCGCGCTGTTACCGAGCGGACAACTTCCTCGTTTGAAGCAGTGGGTTCGTAGACTGTCATGGTCCTATCCTATCTAACTGCTGCCGTTGGCGGCAAATTCGAGAAGGTCATTACCGCTGCAAACAAGAAGACGGCGATTGTGCCGACAAAGGCCAACCAGAATAACTGGCGCTGGTGACGTACGCCCCAGCCTGCATCAAAAGCCAGCAAACGAATGCCGTTCAACGTGTGATACAGCACTGCTGCGACAAGCAGCAGGTCCATTGCTTTCCAGAAGGGCGTGCGGAACACAGCCATTGCTTCGTCAAATGCCGCCGCGCCTTTTTGCGCTGATCGTAGGTCGTAGATATGGAGTAGAAGATATGCGCTTAGCGCAAGGCCCGACACGCGATGTAAAATCCAGGCAAGCATTCCGACGCCGCCACGGTAGCGATCCGCAAACGTTCGGTTCACAATAAGCTCCTTCCAAATCGGGTTCAGGTTTCAAGGTATAGTTTATCTGCTCAACACCAGCAACTTGTTATGCTTGGTAGATCACGAATGATACCCTGCTGACTGATGACATTTAGCGTATCAATCGTACCAAATGCTCAACGATAAGCTGATTTTCTTCAACGGTGTTGTACACAAATGGCGAAACTCGTACATGTCCAGGTCGATAGTCAACAATGATGTTCTGCTCTGCCAGGGTTCGGACTATCTTGCCGGGGTCTTCAGCGGGAAACATAACAATGCCCGCGTGATCGTTCATGTTGTTAGGCAGCTTCATGCGCAGTCCGGCATCTCGCGCTCGTGCTGTTAAGTCGCCGACAAGCTCAATCTCGCGTCGGCGCACGGTCTCAATCCCAATCTCTAGGATCAAATCCATGCCCGACCGTCCGGCATACACCGCAGCTACCGCCGGTGTGCCAAGCTCAAATCGTCGGGCATCGTCCCAATACGACCAATTTTCGGGGTCAAAGGCAAACTGTTGGCCGTGCGCGAACCAGCCGGTTGTTGTCGGTTGGAGCGTGTTCACAAGCTCGGGCCGAGCGTACAGCTCAACAATGCCAGGCCCTCCAAGCAGCCATTTGAGG
>JASKZZ010000545.1 GCA_030147335.1 Herpetosiphonaceae bacterium
TCGATCTTGAAGCCCATACCAACCGCTACCGCTCGCTCAAAATCGACCATCCAGCGCATCTCGTCCGGCACTTGCATCTCGCCGTTCACCTGTTTGAGCTGCTGCTCAGGAGGGGCAGACGGGTCTGGACCAGCAACCAACGGTGATGGAATTGGATTACCGATTGCTTCCAGCACCTTCGCATTGTTGTGGTAGGCGATCAGCACAAAGCGATCAGGCAGCACGCCGACTTCCGCAGCCGCGCTCCAGGTATGCTGCTTGGCGTCAACATCTTCCGGCCTGGGAAAGATCACAAACGCGACATTAAGCTTAACTTCGCTGCGTGCCTTGCCCTCCATTGGGGTATCGCCAAGGTTGCGCGGCACAAACGTCTTAATCAACACTTCGGCGCGATCATCACCTACGCTGCCAACCAGTTCATCCCGTGCCTTCATCGTGGCGTCGAGCGCGCCATTTGCCAGCCACACGGAGCGCCAATACTCCTGCAACGCCAGCAACTCATTGTCCAGCGGCGGGTCATCCGTCACGATGACCAGCGTAATGTCGTTGGTCGACTCACGCAGCGGCTTGGAGGACAGATTGATCGGCTGGTATTGCTGTACGATATACGATGCACGGCCTGATCCATGCGCCGCGACCAGTCCACGCCACGCCGCGCGCTCGTCCGCTTCAATACCGCCGGCCTGCCACACATCCCCCCAGTAGATGCGAGCGCTGTCGATTTCACGCACCGACAGCATTTCCTCGAAGGTATCAACGGCTGCCTCATCGGGATACACGCGCACCCACAGCTGGTGCCGCACGACACCCGCGACATTGATTTGTTTGAAGCGCGTTTCCAGCCGCAGCGGCAGCAGCAGTATCGGAAACTCGGCGCTGAACTGGCCGATCTGCTGTCGTGGATCGGTCAAACGAGCAAATTCGCCGAATATACCACGTTCACGCTCAGCCATTCGTCGCGCACTTGTTTGCAATTCTTTTTGGCGGCCTTCAAGAACCGAGCGCTCACGTTGCAGCACAGCCCGACGCGATACCTGCTCACGATCAGGGGGATTGAACGTTCGATCAAGCTGTGCCAGGTTGGTGTCAAGCGCTTTTAGCTGCTCTGTCACCCGCTTAAGTTCAATCTGCGCCGTTATGTGCTCGCTGCGGGCCTGATGAAGTGCATCCCGCGACGCATTAAAATTCGACATATGCTGGGCTTCTCCCTATTTCGCGGTCAACATCTCGGCAGCATGCACCGCCACCAATACCGGTGCCTGGTACAGAATGTAGGCGAGATCTGCGGAGCTTGCATTGGCATTCCAGGTCAAGGCCTTGTCGTCTTTCCACTGCTCAACTTTTTCTTGCAGGTTGGTACCAATCGGCTCAACCAGTGTATGCGTCGGCATCCCGCCACCGACGGGAATGAATGCGCCGGCAGTGTCGTCAGGTAGCACGTCGGGCCAAGTCAAATCGTTCCACACATTGATTTTGGAGCTTAATGGGCGGCTTATGTCAAGACCGAAGCGCGGCTCGCCGGGGCGTTCCTTGATCACAAAGAACCATCCCGCATCATCAGTTGGCTGCTGACCAGTTCCACCTTTGGCGGCGGGGATGGTCAGATCAAAGCCAAAAAAGAAAATGTCAGGATCAACTTTCGCCTCATACAACGGCGTTTTGATCTTGGTCCGTGGCGGCGCGGATTCTTCGGCTGCCGTCAACTCGATAAGATCACGTTCCTTGGTCAAATCAATCGAGCCGTCGGGGTTGCGCTGCCACTTCGCCCGGTGAGCATAGATTACGGCGTTGGGATATTTTTTGAGCAGCTCACCACGAATCACCAGCACAACTTCTTCTTCCGACGCGCCATCTTGCTCACGGTTGTCATGATCGCCAAGATTGGAGGCGCGCGACCACGTGTGCAGTGGTGGAATATCCCGCAATTTTTCTTTGAGCGCTTCCACATCAAGACCTTGCGCGTCAAGATAGCCGCTCACGTCCCAGAACTGACGAAAGTAACTGCCGCGCTGATCCGTCGGATACTCGCGCCACAACAGTTCACGCGCAAACTCGTGGTTGAGGCCGACCATATACGCTTCGATGAAACGCTGATTGGTTTCAAGTAGCGTGATACTGTTTTGCTCAATCAGATTAATGTTGGGCAAAAACAGCTCGGACGACAGATTGACCAGCGGACGATACATCGGCTCGTCGATCTCGGGATACGCCATCGCTTCAACGAACTGCTCGCGCAGTTGCACCCGAATGCGCGGCGGCAGCAATACAGTCTGCTGCGTGCGGCGTGGAATCGTCAGCTCAGGATTGATCGCGTCTCGAACTTCGGTCGCAATTCTGCCAAGATTGATCCGCTTTCGCTGCGGCTTTTGGCCGGTAGCCATACTCGCGTCAAGCACTGATCCAACATCACGCAGCGCCTGCTTGAAGCGCACAGCCTCGGCACTATCGGTCGTGCCCCGCGTTGGCGTTACCTTCGATCCCGGCTCAGTGATCTCAAAATCCGGGCTTTTGGGCAAATCATCGACATCATCAGCGCCTTGCTGATCTTCCCTAATCGAGTCAGCCACTCCGATTGCTGCCTGCCAACGCGTTAGCAATTGGTAAAGCGCAACCAGTCCCGCGATCACACCTAGGGCAAGAGCTTGAATCAGCAGTGCAATGCGACGCAGCCGGTTCCATGTAGCAAGTACAAAAACCACAACCAGAGCAATTAGCACAAGCGGCGTCCAACGCAGCCAGGAATAGCGTCGCAGCAGATCAACCAGTGGCGGCGGTAGTTGTGACGGGTTTAGCTTGTCGGCTAGTTGATCGACGGTGATCACACCCGGCGGCACGACCTTAGGCGGCGCGGCACTGACCTCGCCATTGTTGATACGTTGTAGCAGATTTGTGCGACGTAATCGTGCGTCGAACGGCAGCTTACGGATGAGGCGACTGCGAGGACGAATGATTCGCCGCATCGGAGCCGAAAGCGCGGCTGGTGCAACCATGCTCGTGGCAAGATGGCGCTGGATCGTAAAGCCTTGCGTCACGACGCGCTTATGAACGGGAGCTGTCAGAGCGAGCGCTTTTTCAAGATCAACAGTGTACAGCGGACCGAGGTGGTGCGACCAGTACATAAACGAAACTTCTTTGGCAAGCTGCGCCAACCTGATACGACGGTTAGCCTCCAGCACATCACCAACCTGCTCCCAGGCCGCGTTCATGTAATCTTCTTGCTTGTCCTGCACAACCCCAGTGCCTAGTCCCGCCGCTACCCGAAAGCGCGGATCGAGATTAAGATCGTGGACCCAATTCGTG
>JASKZZ010000067.1 GCA_030147335.1 Herpetosiphonaceae bacterium
AGCAGCAACACACCCACTGTCGCAAAGATACTCCAGAAGAACAACAGCTTGCTCTGGCCGTCATAGGCAAAGCTGCCAAGGTGTACAATGTTCTCGAAGCCGTAGATTTGCACCAGATGCACGCGATCATCAGCACCGCGCCGCTCATCGGTATCGCCCTCGATTATAACCTCGTCACGACCCATATCGAGGCGCACTTCGGTGTACGGAATCATCATGATTGTCACCGCCGACATCGCCACGCGCGTGTCCGAGTTAAGTTCCTTTTGGACCTGTGCAAGCAAACTCTTGAGGCCGGGCACTGAAGCCCATTCGCGCTTGAGGCCGCCAAGATGCCGTTCCTCATACACCTTGGTCAGCTCAACCTCTTGTCGCAGGCGGTTCTCGTCCAGATTCGGCAGGTCATCATAACTCGATGATTTGATAGCACGGCGGCTCCACTCAAAGGCACGACGCTGAACTAATCGTCCTTCGCCCGTACAACGCTCGCACTTAAGCCGACCCATGCCAGCACAGGTTGTACATGGCACCAGCACCTGCTTGACCTGCGTTGTTTGCATGGCTGCCGGATTATCGAACAGCGCTTGGCCATTGCCGTGTCCGCTCGGTTGCTCGCCACGCGGCACAGCCTGACCCGGCCCGTCCTGCTGACGGCGCAGCGCTACGCCCTCACCCGCGTCGGCCGTCGTCGGACGCGTAACCAGCACACGCCGCGAACCTTTACACTCGGGACATAGCTCATAGCCACTACCTTCACAGCGAGGACAGGCAATCACGCGCTCCGAGCCTGGAACAACCTCGGCCCGACCTGGATCGTCAACGAAATCGACCGGTGCTGGCAGCGGCACTTGCCAACGATTTTGCTCCTTCTGGACAGGAAGATCGGGCGCGTTTGCGTCCGGCTCCTCAACATCTTTGGGCTCGGTTCGCGTTTCCAGCAGCACATCAAGCTGGTAAAAATACACGTTACGGCTACGCACCTCGCGCAGATTCACGATACGGCCCAGATTAGACCGACGAAACTCCAATCGCTTCCCAGCGGCGCTCCATTCGTCAAGCACACGCGCAATACTCAGTGGATCACGCAGGTCTTCGGCCCGTGTATGGGATCGCTCAAAAGGCTCGCGTAACAGGTCAGCAGCAAGACCCTGCTCAACCTCGCTTTCAACCAGCCCGATACTTTGGAAGCTCGGCGCGGTATTGATCGCCCGCACTGCCGTCGTTCCCGCTAATAAAACCGGCTGGTCATCCATAGCGATACCAGAGCGAGCTAATGCACGATCAAGCGCCTCCATTGCTGCTCCGGCGGTTGGATAGCGCTTATGCGGATCGATTGCCAGCATCGTCTGAATAATTTTATCGACCTCGACCGGCAGCTCAACACCCCGATACGACAGAGGCGTCATTTGCTCAAAGTTGTAATCCGGATGCTGCGGCGGTGTCTCCCACGGTAGCTGGGCGCTGAGCATGAAATACAGGATCACGCCAAGACCGTACAGGTCGGAGAGTGACGTAACCAAGGTAGCCGAACGAGCGTGTTCCGGCGAGAAGAAGCCAGGCGTACCCATGATCATATCGGTGCTGGTATGGCGCTGGTCCGGCAAGCGAGCGATACCAAAATCGGTCAACAACGCGCGGTTGCCACTAGCATCCAACAAAATATTGCCCGGCGACACGTCGCGATGAATAATGCCACGGCTGTGGGCGTAGTCGAGCGCGGAGCCGATTTGCCGGAAAATAGGAATTGCGTCTTTGAGCGCCAGCTTGCCGTCTTTCTCAACGCGCTGACGCACCGATCCACCCGACACCAGCTCCATCACCGTGTAGGGAAATGTATTGGTTGGGGTAGCATGATCGTAGATTTGGATTATATGCTGATGCCGCAGTTGACTCGTCAACTCGGCCTCGCGCGTAAAGCGCTTGATGCTTTCTTCATCGTGGCTGAGCAGCAGCTTAACCGCCACGGCGCGCTCTTGCAAAAAGATATGACGGCCCATCCACACTTGGCTTGTCGCACCACGACCAAGCTCGTGCTCAAGCCGATAGTTGCCGATAATTTTGGGAATATTCGCCACGCACTGCTCCGTTAGCACTTTCGTGCGTCTCGATTATACCATGATAGATAATAGGCTTCAGGCTTTGGGCATGCGGAGTTCCCGCTCTCCCTGTAACCTGAAGCCCGAAACCTGGAGCCGGATACTTAGCGACGGCCGGGAGCGATAGCGCCGAAGATCGATGGCGGCAGCTTGAAGCCGTTGGCCTCCAGCCGTGGTGTAAACTTGGGTCGCACGCCGGTTGGGCGAAGTTGTGCGATAACCTTGCCGTCGGGTGTCATGCCTTTTTCTTCAAGCACGAAGATGTCTTGGAGCACAACCGTACCGCTTTCCAGGCCCTGTACCTCGGTGATCGCGCTGATTTTACGCTGACCGTCGCGAAGACGAGTCTGCTGCACAATCAAGTTGATCGCCGATGCAATTTGCTCACGAATTACGGCGAGCGGCATGTCCATACCAGCCATCATACACATCGTCTCGATACGCGCAGTCGCGTCACGAGGCGTGTTGGCGTGCAGTGTCGTCAGCGAACCGTCGTGGCCGGTGTTCATTGCTTGCAGCATGTCAAACGTTTCACCACCACGACACTCGCCGATAACGATCCGCTCAGGACGCATACGCAGCGAGTTGATCACAAGATCACGAATTGCCACGCGACCCGTACCATCCAGATCGGCTGGCTTGGCTTCCAGGCGAACAACATGATCCTGACCCAGCTTCAGCTCAGCGGAGTCTTCGATTGTGACAATGCGATCTTCTTCGGGAATGAAGTTCGACAACACATTGAGCAG
>JASKZZ010000100.1 GCA_030147335.1 Herpetosiphonaceae bacterium
GGATCTTTCAATAGCGCGCGAGCAATTGCAACGCGCTGACGCTGACCACCGGAAAGCTTGACACCACGCTCGCCAACAACGGTATCGTAACCGTGCGGCAGCTTAACGATGAACTGATGGGCATTAGCTGCGCGTGCGGCCTCGATTATCTCCTCGTCGCTTGCTTGCAGCTTGCCATACAAGATGTTATCCCTGATCGTTCCAGAAAAAAGCAGTGTTTCCTGCGGCACAATGCCGATCTGCTCACGGATTGACTGTAGCTTCACATCGCGCAGATCGTAGCCGTCAATCCGCAGCGCGCCACTTGTAGGATCGTAGAAGCGTGGGACCATGTTAACAAGCGTTGTTTTACCAGCTCCACTTGGACCGACCAGCGCTAAAATCTCGCCGGGCGCAAGCCGAATATTAATACCGCGCAGAACATCGTTATTGGGTGTATTGTCAGGCTCGTACTCAAAGTGCAGGTTGTCGAATTCAATGTCGCCGCGCACCACTGGAAGTGTTACTGCGTCTGGCTTGTCCTGGATGTCGGCCTCGGTATCAAGAATCGCAAAAACACGCTGCGTCGCGCCCAACGCTTCTTGAAGCTGACTATACAAACCAGTGAATGTGCCAAGTGACGCTGCAATCGTCGCGGAGTAAATCAGAAAGGAACCGAGGTCACCCGGACTGATTTGACCGGAGATAACTTGTTGGCCGCCGTACCAGATGACCATTACAATGGCAGTGAAGCCAAGAAATGAGATGATCGGAAGAAACGTAGCCCGCACTTTGGTCCGACGCATGGACGTACGAAACGCTTCCTCAATCGCATGGCGAAATCGCTTGATCTCGTATGGCTCGCGCGCAAACGACTGGACGACGCGAATGCCAGCAACGGTTTCTTCAAGAACTGCGGTTGCATCCGCCATCCGATCCTGCACTTCAGTTGAAATGCCACGGATGCGTCGTCCGAAAAAGACGCCGGCCAGGATCATCCCCGGCACAACCAGCATGGTTACCAGTGTCAGCTGCACGCTGAGAAAAAACATAAAGGCAACGCCACCGGCAAACGTGATCAGGTTCTGCAAAAACGCGGCAATATTGACCGTCACCACACTTTGCACCGTTGAAACGTCGTTGGTCACCCGCGATGTGATCTCGCCCACATGCCGATCGCTGAAAAACCGCAGCGACATCCGCTGTATATGCTCATACGTTTGCAGACGCAGGTCGGCCATAACACGCTCGCCAACAAACGAAAGCAAATAGCTTTGGGTGAAGTTAAACAGCGCTTGAAGCACAAACACGCCCAGCATCAGCACGGCAACCCAGTTGAGCACGCCGCTCCGCAGCTCCGGCGGGTTGGTTTTGAGCACATTGGTGTAGAAGTTGCCGACAAAATCAAAGACTGTCGAACGACCCGAAACTGTTTGTCCCGAAACAGCGTCAATCAGCAGGCCAGCGACCAGCGGCACCAACAGGCCAAGCACGCTGGAAATAAACAAACAGGTAATCGCGATCGCCAAGCGTTTGCGGTAGGGCTTCACATAGCGAAACAACCGTAGCCAGTCAATGGTGGTTACGGTTTGAAGTCCACGTGCCGGGGGTACCCGATTAGCTGTGTTAGAGGGTTGTTGAATATCTTGCTCGTAGGTCGTCGCATCCGCCACGCCGATCTCCTTCCAGTCTGCCCGCGTCTTGTTTCAAGATACATGGTGTGTATCGCTCGTGCAACGCTTTTGTCTAATCGGCAATAGTTGTTAATACACAAGCCAGGTCTGCTACAACCTGGCTTGCCTCGCCGGATTCCCGTTTTCGCCAATACCTCGGATGTTGATTTGGTTTACTGCGGAATATTTTCCTCTGCTAGTTTGACGCCTTGTTGCAACAATTGTTGCACTCCATCTTGGGTGCGCGCCTCAGCATAAATCCGCAGTACCGGCTCGGTACCCGATGGCCGTATGAGGAGCCATGAATCATCGTCGAGCAAATACTTAACGCCGTCACGGTCGTTGATCGCGCTCACCCGCCGGCCACCAAGCTCGGACGGAGCCGCATCTTTGAGCTGCCGGACCAAGTCTTTTTTGCTGAAAGGCCGCACCTGCTGATCGATGCGGTCGTACAAAAACGGGCCGTAGTTTTGTTGGAGTTGATCGATCAACGTATGAAGCGGCTGCTTCGCCTTGGCAACGATTTCGAGCAGCAGCAAGCCCATCAGTATGCCGTCGCCTTCGGGAATGTGGCCCAAGATCGAGATACCACCACTTTCCTCGCCGCCGATCAACACCGGCTGTTTCAGCATATAGTCACAGATGTAGTTAAAGCCGACTGGCGTTTCCTCGACCTGAAGATCATGCTGCTGCGCCAGTTTGTTAACGATCTGTGTCGTCGAAATTGTTTTAACGATCAAACCTCGCTTGCCCTGCGCCAGCAGATGCTGCAAAGCAAGCGCGATAATCATATGCGGGCTAACAAACTCGCCGCGCGCGTCCAGCGCTCCGATCCGATCAGCGTCGCCGTCGGTGGCAAGACCAATATCGTAACCGCCTTCAACCACGAGACGGCTCAGCTCACGCAAATTGCGACCAATCGGCTCAGGATGCAGGCCACCAAATCCGGGATTAAGCTCGCCATGAATTTCGGCAACCATCACGCCCAGCTCACGCAGCCAACGCGCAATATATCCACGGCCCGCGCCGTACATAGGATCAACAGCCACACGCAGACCACTGTTGGCAATTGCCGCGAAGTCTACCAGCGTACGCAAATGTTTGAGATATGCCGGCAAGGGATCAAAGCGTACAATCTCACCCGTAGCTGGTACTTTATCGGTCTGCCACGGTGGCTCGGCATAGGCTGGAGTGCGACCATCAGCAAGATTACGCTCAAGCCGTCGCTCGATCTCTTGCGTCACCTCGGGCATGGCCGAACCGCCAAACGAAGACTTAAACTTAATTCCATTGTAGCGCGGCGGATTATGCGAAGCTGTAATCATGACACCGCCTGCCGCTCCAAGATTCTTAACTGCATACGACAGCGCGGGTGTTGGACAATCGGCCTTGCTCAAATATACCGGCAGGCCATTCGCCGCCAGCACATTGGCAACTTCCATCGCGAAACGGTCCGACAAAAAGCGTGTATCGAAGCCGACAACAACGATATTGCGCGTCTCGTCGTTTGAGTCTTCCACACCACTTGCTACATAATCGGCAATCGCTTGCGCCACATGTCGCACATTATCAAAAGTAAACTCGCGGCTGATAACAGCGCGCCAGCCATCAGTTCCAAAGCGAATTGGCACCGGCCCGTTCCTCCACATTTCAGTGTTGTTGACGCTTCTATTTTACCACCTGGTTCATGGTCGCTGACGAGCGGGTTATAATGGTGACGATTACGCTATGAAAGGAGCATTTGTGTCTCAAGATGCTTCAGCCGCCGCACAGTCTGCACCGCCGCGCCATGGCTGGGCCGCTGGCATACTTCAGGCGCTTCCCATTATTTTGGGCTACGTTCCTGTTGGGTTTGCATTTGGAGTGTTGGCGCAAAAAGCCGGCATTTCAACATGGAACACGCTGCTCTTATCTCTCCTTGTCTACGCCGGCTCGTCGCAGCTCATCGCGGTCGGCCTGTTTGCGGCGGGTATTCCCGCTCCATCCATCATTCTCACAACTTTTATCGTCAATCTTCGGCACATGCTAATGTCGGCGGCGCTCGCGCCATTCCTGCGCGGTTGGCGCAGATCTGAACTGGCAGCCTTTGCTTTTGAGCTTACCGATGAAACATTTGCTATCCACAGTGCCCGGTTTGCGGCAGGCTCGACAACGAAAGCAGAAACATTCGCAATCAATATCGCTGCTCAATGCGCCTGGGTGTTTGCGACATGGCTGGGAATTGTTGCAGGACAGCTGGTAACTGATGTCAAGCCATGGGCGCTCGACTACGCGCTTCCAGCGATGTTTATTGGTCTGCTTGTGCTGCAAATCAAAACACGTCGGCAAGTCGTGGTAGCGTTGCTGACGGGGGTACTTGCGGTGGTGTTGCAGCAGATCGGCATCGAACAATGGCACGTTATTATCGCGACAATTATTGGCGCTACCGTAGGAGTATTCATTGAATGGATCAGCAAGCGATCACATTAACGATTGTCGGGATGGCGCTCGTAACATTTGGGCCGCGATTACTCCCAGTCTGGCTGCTGGCATCACGGTCGTTGCCGCCAGTAGTGGTTGCATGGCTGCGCTACGTTCCAGTAGCCGTATTAGCCGCGCTGCTCCTACCAACTCTGGTAGTCCACGAAAACAATATTGATTTCGGCAGCGACAATCTGTTCTTCTGGGCCGCAATTCCTGCATTCCTGGTTGCGTGGAAAACACGCAGCTTTGTTGCAACAGTAACCGTTGGTATGGCTGCTGTGGCGATTGCACGCGCGCTCCTTGATTCATAAGCTCAATATCAAATTGTGTTTATGCACTGCATTAATGAGTCACCAAATTGTAGGCTTGCGATCTATGTTCAGGTTGTATGATTGAAACATCGGCCTAACAGGCTTGTTTGTAGCACAATGCCGAAACACAAGAGTTGCCAGTTTATCGCACGCACCTAAAACCCCAGCGTAGCAAAAAGTGTATGTGGGCAACATAGTCGGTATCAGCACACTAGCTTCCAGCGCAAAGCTAGATGTATTTCAACCAAGGCTCAGATCCCCGCGCCGAAAGCTTGGAAGTGATGGATTATCAGCTGTTTGCAGACTTACGTAGCCCGCAGCGACTCGCAGCACTGCAACAAAGCCAATTGCTCAGTGCGGAGTTAGCGCCCATGCTTCACCAGATTGTACGTCTGCTCGCTCGTTCACTGGACGTACCGATTGCGCTGTTGGTTGTGTTGGAAGCCCATCAGGAACTGCTGCAGATCGGCGTTGGCTTGCCCGAGAATTGGAACATCGCTTCATTACCACTGGAAGCCTCCCTCAGCCGATTTGTGCTGTCCCACCAACCATTCGTCGTAGCTGATACCTTCGCTGATTCGTCAACGCACAATCACTTAACAATACGGCAACTTGGCCTTAGGGCTGTCGCCGCGGTTCCACTCCGATCAGCCGATACCGAGTATCTTGGCGCGCTGGTCGTTGCCGACGTTCGTCCACGAGAATGGCAGCCAAACGATGTCGCTGTGTTGCAAGAATTTGCGGAATTGATACGGGTGCAAGGCGAGACGCAGCGCGATCTCAATCGGCAAATCCAACAATTGGAGCAGCTGCGGTTCCAGGCGCAACTTGTGGACCATGTCCAGCAGGCGGTAGTGGCGACAAACGTGGAAGGAATTATTACTTACTGGAATCCATTTGCTGAAAAATTATATGGATGGACGGTCCACGAAGTTCTTGGTCATTCAATCATGGATGTTATTCCGATGAATGTATCAAGAAAGCATGTGCTTGCCAGGATTAATCAGCTAGCCACTGGTGAACATGACCAGGCAGAAATTGAGCTGAGCCGACGGGATGGTACGCAGTTTCCGGCGCTGGTTGCAGCAGCACCTATCCGGGAAACTGACGGTTCCATCATAGGAATAGTCGGTGTTTCAGCAGACATCAGCGACCGTAAGCATATGGAAGCGGAGTTGCGAGAGCGTGAACGACGGCACCGCACCATTTCAAGTCTCACTTCTGATTATGTCTATTCAATGCAGATCCAGCCGGACGGAGCAATCAAATCGCTGTGGGTAACACAAGCCTTTCTTCGCATTACCGGCTATACACGCGACGAAATCGAAGCATTAGGCGGCTGGAAAGGATTAATTCATCCCGATGACCTACCAAACGCATGGGAACGCGCAAAGAAAATATTGAATGGCGAGGCCGATGTACGCGACCTACGCATTATCACTAAACAGGGCGAAACGCGATGGATTCGTGATTATGCCGCGCCCGAGTGGGATAACGACCATCAACGCATTACAGGTATCATTGGCGCTGCACAAGACATCACCGAGCGCAAGCAGGCCGAAGATGCACTGCGTGAAGCCGAGGCTCGCTACCGCTCCCTGGTTGAGCGTATTCCGGCCATCACGTATATCACAATGCTTGGTAATCCCCACCGTACCTTGTACATCAGCCCACAGGTAGAAGAAATTCTGGGCTTTCCCGTCACCGATTGGCTAGCAGACCGCGATTTGTGGGCCGAGCAGATCCATCCCGAAGATCGCGGACGACTGCGCGAAATCATTGAGCAGGCGGGAATACAGCAAAAGCCGTTTCAGGCAGAATACCGGATGATTGGACGCGATGGCCGCATCCACTGGTTCCATGACGAAAGCGTATTGGTACAAACACAATCACACGGCCCGCCTGTGCTCCAAGGCGTTGCGTTTGAGATTACCAAGCAAAAACAGGCGGAAGAAGATCGACTGGCGTTTGAGCGCACGTTGCTGGAGTCTCAAAAGCTTGAAAGTTTGGGCGTGCTAGCGGGCGGAGTTGCACATGATTTTAACAATCTGCTGCTCGTTATTCTTGGCAATGCTGCACTGGCCCAACTTGATATTGAAGCACAATCAGCAACCTACGCCAATATCACCGAAATCGTGGACGCAGCAGAACGAGCGGCTGCTCTTGTCCAGCAACTCCTGGTGTACACAGGAAGGGGTCGGCTTCTGGTACAACCGCTTAGTCTCAGTACGGTTGTGGAACATTTGCAGCCGTTGCTTCGTTCTTCGCTACCAAATCAAGTACAGCTCGATATTGATGTTCGCAATGACTTGCCGTTCGTCGAAGCAGATGAAAGTCAAATTCGGCAGCTAATCACGAATCTGGTATTAAATGCAGCCGAAGCAATTGGTGACCAACCAGGCAAAGTAACGATCAAAACTCAATTGCTTGATCGGAATGAAACATCTTCAATGCACTGGCAGCCTTCACCAGCACAAGGACAGTATGTTGCTCTAACCGTAACCGATACGGGCCACGGTATGGATAGAGCAACACAGGCACGAATATTTGACCCATTTTTTAGCACAAAGTTCACAGGCCGAGGACTTGGCCTAGCAGCGGTTCAGGGCATTGTACGCGTCCATCAAGGTATGATCGGCGTAGACAGCGCTCCCGAACAAGGAGCCACTTTCACTATTTGCTTGCCATCCCTACATCAAAGTAGTGATCACATACACAACAGTTCCGATGTATGGCGTGGAAGCGGCACGGTATTGGTTATTGACGACGAGGAAGGGGTGCGGACGGTTACTCAACGGCTGCTTGAGCGTCTTGGCTTCGCGGTACTCACAACAGCCGACCCACGGACTGGAATTGAATTATTTCGTAGCCACGGCAATGCCATTGTTTGCATAATTGAGGACGTAATCCCGGATTCACTGCCAGCAGAGCAAGCATGGAGCGAGATACGATCCATTCGTCCCGATCTGCCAATTATTATAATGAGCAGCTACAACGTGGAAGACGTAATGAACCAATTTGGGAGCGACCGTACCGAATTTCTCCAAAAGCCGTTTAGCGCCAACGATCTACGTCACATCCTGCAACAATTAATGACGGTATAATGGGAGCATAAAGCCCCCGTAGCAAAGTATGCCAATCAACGTGGGGAATGAATCAGGACTGCTCATCAGCTTGCTGCTTTTTTGGCTGCCCGCTCAAAGGCCAATACAAGCCCATTGATACTCATTCGTACCCACCCCTCCATGATCTGGGCATGCTGTGCATCTACGCCCTGGGCATCTGTCATCTGCCGCACGATCTTGTCGGAGTCAATTTGTCCTGCTATCCATTGTTCGTGGACAAGGCTCAAAAAGTAGTCATAGCGCTCTTGTTGCAACTCAATATGGTTGCGTGGATCGAGTTTGCCTGGGCCATAATGTGAAAAAAGTAGCGTTTCAATATCGAGCGACCGCAGCATGGCGAATGTTTCGCGCTGAGCCGCGATATTAAGAGCAGGCGGCGGTGTAACAGGGCCATCAAACTGTGCAGACGCAATGCTTACGCCCAACGCGTCACCAGAGAACAAGGAACGGCTGTTCGTTTCATAGTACGAGATATGGTCGGGCGAGTGGCCGGGTGTTTGCAGCGCGCGAATATTCACGCCACGGCCGAGCGAAAGCTCTAGCTCATCGGCATAGACGATGCGGTCGGCTTCAACCGGCTCGACAGTGCCATGCAAGGGAAAGAGTGGACC
>JASKZZ010000119.1 GCA_030147335.1 Herpetosiphonaceae bacterium
TTGTCGGGCAGATGCGCGTCCTCAATTGTTGATGCAAACACCTGACGATAATATGGCTGAGCCTTTTCCGCCCAATACTCATTTGGCTCAACCGCGTCAATCGCCAGTGGAGTTGCTTCCAGCAGTTGACCAAGAAATCCCTGAGCCGCGCCAACATCAAGGATAGGACTCCGGCCCAATCGCCGGACAAGTGTTGAAATTTGCTGATGACTACTTTTTGGGTCGTGATGCAAGCGGTAATGTAGCATGTGTTCTCCAACAATGAACCGGCGCAAAGCTATGCGCCTCGCGCCTACAAGTGAATGCGTATGATATGCCAGCGATGTAACAAATCTCGTTGCCGTAACAGGCTAGGATCGTCATCGCGCGGATCTGCTAGCCGCGCTCAACGAACTCCTGGCAACCGGATCGAGCAGCAGAATAACACAAGGACTATCCCTTCCAACTGCATTATAGCCGGAATGGACAAAATCCTTGCGTCATGAATGGATACATGTATGTCGTAGCAACTGTATAGCGGGCGCGACAATTCGCTACCGACTACGCGCAGCAGTTGTTTTTTGCTGCTTGGCATACATACCCGCAACAAGCAGAAGCAGGGCAAGTGGCCTGATCCACCTCGATAAACCCTTCAAGCCAAAAAGCCGGAGCAACAGCGGACCAACCAGCGACGCAATGAATGTGGTTCGATATGTAGTCTTCGGCAGTTCGGCCAACTGGTCGAGCAGATCGGATTGGTTCATGAGACAGCTCCTATGATTATTTGTCAAATGTGAAGGAGGTTTTGCAATCCTCGTGCCGCTCAACAAAAATAACAGATCAATCAGAGCAGCGACATGGCCCGAACTTGCCTAGCCCATCCTTCTTGCTAATAACATATGTTAATGTGCTACAAACAAACGCACGATAGGCTGTAAACTCAACAAACACACATCAATTGAATACTTCACCAGATTCTAAACGCACTTCATATAATCCAACATATCAAGGAGATCGTATGTCCCCGAATCCACAACATTCGCCACTCACCGCGGCTGAAGCATTAGTACTCCAAAACCCCCAACTTAATCAGGGTCGTGCGGCGCTGAAACTGACATTGATGGAACTTCTAGCCCGACGGATTGTAACGATGCGTCGTGACGAGCGAAAAGGGATGTTTGGACGAACGCAGCACACTGATTATCTTGAACTCGCTCCCGATGCCGCACAGCGGATACCAGACGTGGCACATGTCCGCTCTGTAATCGAGATGATACGAGCTGCGGATAAAAAGGGGTATGACGCGACCATGCTTGAAGTTATCAGTCAAGCACGCAAAACATTTGGCGCAGATCTTGCGGCATATCACAGCAAGCATGTCGTGCCGAACTTGATTGGGCGAGGGCTAATCGAAGCGTATCAAGCAAAACGACTGGGTATCTTCACCACAACAAAATATCGTCATACGGCTCAGGGCGAGACGGTACGACAACAGTTGGCTGCTCACCTTGAGCAAGCACGCGCGCTGCCAAAAACAATTGAGCGCAACCCAGCGCAAGCTGCAGCATTGGTAGCAACACTTGGCGGTAGCATTCTGCTCGTTGATGAGCTAAAGCCGTATTATGGCCGCTTATCACAGGCAATGCGTCCCGGCGGCGGGGATGCTGGCGTGTACATCGGCGACGACGATGATTCCGACAATGACGACTCGTCTTCTCTTGACAGCTCCGATTTCGGGTTTGGCGATTTCGGCAGCTTCGATTTCGACTTCAACACATTTCACACGCTTGATACCAGCATGGACGCGTTCGACAGCAGCTTCGACTCTTCAGCTGACAGTGGCAGCGACGGCGGTAGTGACGGTGGCGGCAGTGACTAACGGACCAACGTAGCGGACGCCGCCCCAGGCGTTGACTATACATACGTTCCCTTTCCGCTAAACAGTATGCTTGGGGCAGCGTGTACAGGAATTTACTGAATATGGACAAGGAGCGACGGTTGTGCCGACGGATGAGTTGTAGTGATCTAACGAGGCTGGTAAATAATTAGCGTATCCTTGAACTTGATCGTATAAGCATCTTTGACAGCCTGTAGCATTTCCGGCGTCCACCGACCCGACGGATCAACCAGGCCATCCTCAAATACATTGATCTCCAAAATAATCGTGCTGAAACGCCTGGCGCGAATGTCAGCGACGAACTGACTCTGATCCCAAAGGTTGAGCGTCGCTGCCGGACCCATCGCTGCTGGATCGTCGTAGCGCAGTGTACGGCCAGCCGCGTATGCTAGCCCAACGTCGTCCGACATGACCTCGCCCGGCATTGCCCGAATGTAATCGATATACCGCGTGTACTTGGGATCAGGCTCGAATTCACCGGCAAACCACGGCAACGGCAGCCTCCACAGGATTAGCTGTGTTGCCAGCAGCACCGGCGCTAATAACCGCAGCGTACCACCACTCAATAACGCGAACCCAACCGCTTGGCCACCCGCCAGTGCAAGCGCTACTCCAGTTTCAAGCAAATGGTTGTGATGCGATCCCACCACACCAGCGCCAATAAGTGAGGCCGGTGCCCATAGCAGATACGCGTTGATAACTGTTGGACGGCGAAGCGATACTGCAAGTCCAATAAGCCCAAGCAGCGCCAGGGGCCACGCGTCGCGTAATTGCGTAGCCAGCTTCCAGAAACGCGCGCCATACCACTGCAGCTTGTGCAACACCCAGATGTGATACGTGTATTGCCCGTGCGTCGCCAGGTCAAGCATCGCCCAAACAGTTGCAAGCAGGCCCAGATACACGAGACCCCAACGTACTGCCAGCCGCCAGTCGTGCAGCAGCAAATACGTACCAACAGCTAAAGGGCCAGCCAACATCGTTTGCTTTGAAAAATGGGCCAGCACAAATGCTATAGCGGATGCAACCAGCGCTGGAGACAGTTGGTTGGCTCGTTCCACAGTATTCGAGCTATTCCATTGGGCAGCAAGCCATAAGCCTGCAACCGTCAGCGCAAGACCAACCATATCGGGCTTGATTCGCAGCGCCCACAGCTGAAGCGGCACAAAGGCTAGCACCAGCACTGCCGCTGCTATTCCCGCCAGCGTAGTGCCCGTCACCCGGCGCACCACACCAAAACTACAAAACGCCACCGCGAGTGCTGCCAGCAGTGAAAGTATTCGACCAACCCAAAAAACATGTGGTCCCGAAAGGTAACCGGAAAGCGCCAGCAGCAGGGGATGCAGTGGTGGATATGGCGCCGACACAAAATGTGACGGGACAACCGGCACATACAAACCACGTCCGCTTCGCAGCAAAGCCGCTTCCCACAATGCCATACCTTCTTGGCCGTCAAGGGGCGCGCGATATTGCAATGCCAGGAGCGCATACTCCCCGCCACGCAAAAGAGCCCACGCTCCACAGGCAAGCGCGAGCCAAATGCTGAGCACTAATGGAATGCGTGGGAGGGTAAAAACACGGGCCTGAGTTCGAGTTCGATAGGTCATAAACGGTCTCGTAAATCCTGTAGTGCTTCTTCAAATTGTCGCAGAATATCACCTAGCGGCGGCTCACTCAACGAAATATCGATTGGGATTTTGGTCTTGATCGGAATATCTGTCCTGAACGGAATATCCTTGTTGATCGGCACCTCGACGGTATCGCTTATGGGCACTGACAGGTTAAGCGGCACTGATATTGGTACCTGGCCGAACGGTGTATCAATCGGCAGCGTCACCGTTTCCGAGATCGGCACCTCGATGCTGAGCGGCACTATCACCGTTTCGCTGATCGCAATCGTTGTATCGATGGTGAACGTCTGGTCAACCGGAAAGTTATAACGAATCTTCTGCTGCCGGACTGTGGCCATTTGCTCCGCGCTGATATCAAGTTGACGTTGAACAATACCGCGTACACGAATCAGCGCGCCCAGCGTGAGCGCGTGCAGCAACAACGACAAAAGGATAAAAATGCTCAACACTGTAACAATAACGTTTTCGCGCATCCAAACTCGCGCAAGTGTCAACCTTTGACTTCGCCTGCCATCGGTCATATATGTTGATCTCCTTACGTTGAACTTGGACCGTGCAAAGGCGGGATTTTACCCGACTTTCGCTCCTGTTCCAAGTTTAGGACCATCAAAACTCTTAAACTCGTCCTTCAATGGGCAAACAAAGAGCGGGACCGGTGTTGACGGCCCCGCTGCTTGCTTAGATATTGCTTTATAACGCTCGTGTAAATGCGATGCCATGAACAGATGGATCACCGCTCCGTAGCTGCGTCCAGGTACGGCCACGGTCGGGACTGAACCAAAGCCCGCCATCCGCCGTTCCCGCAAACGATTGATCGATAAAGCGCGGAGGAGAAACCAGTACCATAACGTTTTCGGGACCATCCACACCCGCGATTGTTGTGCCCATATCTTCTGAACGCAGCAGCAATCCCTGCGTGCCGATTAACAACACCTCATTCATGCCACTCAGCAGCAACAAAGCGCCGGTAGGGGGAGACGGCAGTCGCTTAGAGCCAAGTGGTGTAACCAGCGATGTTTGATTAACAATAAACAGCGTATGTGGCTGCTCATACGTCGCTACAAGGCCGCGCACATTGGGCACGTGTACTTCACGCGTTACCCAACGCTCTAATGATCGCTCGCAAACCGTACCATCCGCGCCAACCGACAACAGCGTATCATCGGGTAAGGCGGCAATCTGTACCACCGGCGCAGCAAACGCGTCTGCTTGCTGCCAATGTGTACCATCCGTACTCGCAAGCACGGCCCCTCGATCTGTACCAGCATACAAGGTACCCGATTGATCAAAGGCGAGCGCTCCAACCGGCTCCGAATGCACAACTTCCCAGCTGGACCCACCATTTGTCGAGCACGATACGCCGGATTGCGAAGCCGCGTACACCAGCAGCGGGTCGATTGGGGAAGCAACCACAGCTCGTATATTCTGCTCCGGCAGAGCACGACCAATTTCTCGCCAACGGTCGCTTTTGCCGGGATTAGCAAGCTGGATTAAGCCGTTTGCAGTTGCAACGTATAAAATTCGCGCTTCAGCCATTGCTACCCCCACCTATCAGCTTTCAGTTTTCGACTTGAACCAGTTCTTGTTCGCTATCCGCCGACGGTAGACAGGTGGCCATTGATGGCTACTTCTTTCCACTGTGGCGACACGCTGCGCAGCCGCTCGATCATTGGCGGTAGCTTTTCCAGCACATACGCTACATCATCAACCGTTGTATCCTTGCCGACTGTTAGCCGAATGCTGCCGTGAGCGCGGTCGGCATCCATACCCAGCGCCATCAACACATGCGACGGATTGAGTGAGCCGCTTGCGCAGGCAGAGCCAGATGACGCGCAAACACCAACTTGGTCGAGCAGCAGCAAAATACTCTCACCCTCAGTATAGGCAAAGCTGAGATTGGCATTATTGGCCAGCCGCTGCGTGCGATGGCCGTTAAGCTCAGTAAACGGCACGCGCTCAGTCAGCCCATCAATAAGCTGGTCGCGCAGTGTCCTGCATAGCTCCACATAGCTTGGCCGTCGTTCCTCGGCCCGTTGCAGCGCTGTCGCAAAGCCAACAATACCGGGAACATTTTCGGTACCGGCTCGTCGTCGTCGCTCTTGACCACCGCCGTTGATTTGCGGCACGAACGACACACCCCGACGAGCGTAGAGCAGGCCAACACCTTTAGGCCCGTAAAACTTATGCGCCGTCAGCGTCAGTAAATCAACATTCAGCTCGTTAACGTCAAGCGACAACGCGCCGCCTGCTTGTACAGCATCAGTGTGGAACACAATGCCGTGTTCGCGACAGATCGCGCCTAGCTCCGCGATTGGCTGGATCGTTCCAATCTCGTTGTTCGCGTACATAATTGTCGCCAGCACCGTATCGGGGCGGATCGCAGCACGAAGATCAGCGGACGAAACCAATCCTTCGCCGTCAACCGGCAGCACCGTAACCTCGAAACCCTGGGTTTTAAGATAATCACACGCGTGCAGCACGGCATGATGCTCTATCGCACTCGTGATAATGTGATTGCCCTTGCCTGCTTCACGGGCAGCGAACGCCACACCCTTAATCGCTAGATTGTCCGACTCGGAGCCGCCTCCGAGGAAAATCAGCTCCTTCGGCGAGCAATGCAGCACCTCTGCTGTCACGGAACGCGCATCGTCAAGCGCTTGCAGTGCGGCGCGTCCCAGGCGGTATATGCTCGATGGATTGCCGTAACACTCGCTAAAGTACGGCAGCATCGCCTCCACAACCGCCGGATCAGTTGGCGTTGTAGCGGCATGATCGAAATAGAGCGTGCGCTCAGCCATGCGTATCTCCTGTTGCTCGTTTTTGTATTGTACCCCAAGCAGAGGTTTGGGGTTTGAGGTTTGAGCAGTTCTGAGACCCATATTTGTTTGTACGCTCGCACGCCATCTGTCTTATCATATGCTACACCCGTAAGCGTTGACATTCGTGAGGCTCTGTACCAACACCTTGCTGTCCCTCGCGGTTATGCCTCATGCCTCATACCTGATACCTCCATGCTATAATTCGCAGTTAGTTATGGAGGAACCTATGGAGTACGAAGCGGTCATTGGGCTGGAAGTACACGCCCAGGTGTTGACCGGCTCAAAAATGTTTTGCGGATGTAGCGCTGATTATGCGAATGCCGCGCCTAATACACATGTTTGCCCGGTCTGCCTCGGCCTACCCGGATCATTGCCTGTCATGAATCAGCAGGCGATTGAGCAGATCGCAATGGCTGGCCTTGCCCTAAAATGTACAATCAACCACAACACCTTTTTCGATCGCAAAAATTATTTTTATGTCGACTTGCCGTCGTCATATCAACGCAGTCAATACGACCATCCAATCAGCAGCAACGGCTGGATGGAGATCGAGACCAGCGCCGGAACGAAGCGAATTGGCATTACCCGCGCGCATATGGAGGAAGATACTGGCAAGCTCACCCACGCCACGGCTGGCTCGCTGGTAGAC
>JASKZZ010000129.1 GCA_030147335.1 Herpetosiphonaceae bacterium
GACTGGTGGACGATGCACTTTGCGCTTGCGCAAAATATCCAACATATCCGCTCCGCTTATACCAGGCAGTTCGAGATCAACTGTTATCAAATCGACTTTAAGCGACTCGATAACCTGCAAGGCGGAAGCACCATCATGCACGGCCACAACCTCGTAACCCTCGTCCTCAAGCACATCTGCGAGTAGGGCACGCACAGGGGGGTCGTCTTCGACAATAAGCACGACCGGCGTATCTGTCGTCATCGGCAGCCCCCTCCTTACTAGGCACTCAAAAACTGGAGTACTCCTTACACCAGAGCAAACAAGGTGCCAACGTGTGCCACATCTAGCGTTGAGCCAGCAGGATAGTCATTACTTTATAGGTAAGCTTAGCCGCGAGATAATCGGGCGCTTGCGATCCAGGGATCGGGGCAAGCTCCATCACGTCGAACGCAACCACCTGTTTAGCGTGCGCCGCAACCGTGCGAACCGCTTGCAGCACCTCGTTCCAGGTCATACCATCAGGTTCGGGCGTGCCTGTCGCCGGCATGAGAGCGGCATCCAAACAGTCAATATCGATTGTAAGAAAAACTTGCTTGTCCCGCACAAAATCGGCAAGCGGCTGCTCGTGTTTGCCTGCATGAACATCCTCGGCAAAAAATGTTTGCACGTGATCGGGTTGTGTACGAATGAACTCAGCCTCGTCGATGCTCAATGAGCGAATGCCAAGCTGCAAGACCGGTCCCCCGCCGTTGTCAATCACGCGGCGCATGGCCGAAGCATGTGAGTATGGTGTTCCCTCGTACTCATCTCGGAGATCGGCGTGAGCATCCAGCTGTACAGTCACAAAGTCGCCATACACCTGATGCAGACCACGGGCAACCGATCCACTGATCGAATGTTCGCCGCCAATCACACACAACAGCTTGTCCCGTGCATGCGCAGCGACTGCAGCTGCGATTTCGGCATGTGCCGTCTCGGGATCACGGTAATTTGGTGCCAGCATCGGCAAGGTATGCACGCGGTAATCCAGCGCTGGCTCGCCACCAAACTCACGGTCGTACAATTCCACTTGTTGTGAAGCAACCAGTAACGCCCGTGGCCCGTTCCGAGTGCCCTGACCATAGCTTGTCGTCAACTCATACGGTACCGGCAAAAGAACGACCCGGCTTTGTTCGAGATTGCTGTATTCCTCATGGAGGCCAAGGAAATTGAGCGGCGGCAAGAATTCGTAGGACATAATTTCCTCTAGTTGGGGTGTTTGGTAACGACTTCCGGCTTCCGTGTTTCAAGGTCCGAATTTCTCGTCTCGGCTCTCGGTTTCCTTACGAATGATATACTGAAAAGCAAAAGGGGAGTGAATTGGATGCCGCAAGATAAAAAACGAGTTTACCGTCAGGCAATGCTTGCTGAACGTCGTCGGTTACAAAAGGCGCTTGAACAGTTGGCATCAGGCGAGCCGATTCCCGAAGGTGACCAGCCGGTGAATCGTGACGGTAGCCCTATGACGGACGATCAAATGCGCGCTCGGATTCAGGATTTAGAGCGTCAGTTACACCTTAAGCCGGCAGGCGAAAGCATCGACGGCTAGACAATAACGATGCAAAGGAGACAAAGCGATTAGCCATGCGCTTGGCTTTGTCTCCTGTAGTTTAGCTATCCTTCTGGATGCGGGTGCGAGCGTCCGACTGCCGCGCCACCACCGGTTGCTTCCTGTGGCAAATCAGCAACCTCGTCGGGTGGCGCATGCTGGTCATAGGCGGATTTCAAGCTACCCATAAGCTCATCCCGCTGGTCGTACAACCGCTTGAGCGGACGGGACTGACATACATCCAGTATATACGCAGCCAGCACCGGCATCGCAATCGTTGAGTCGGTGTAGCATACGATGGTGTCGGGCAGCTGCTCAGGATCGACTTTCCCCCAGGTCATCGCCTCACTCGGCGTTGCACCCGACAGGCCGCCGGTATCAACACGAGCGTCGGTAAACTGCACAAAATAATCGTGGCCTTTTTCTGGAATGCCCATGATCTCTTGAATCTGCGGCTCGGTTTGTAGAATGAAGTTTTTGGGCGAGCCACCACCAAATATCACAACCGCCGACTGCTTTCCACTGCTTTTCGCGCCATGCACAATGGCTGTCGTCTCGTTAACATCGGCCTCGACATCGAAGCGCAGCTCTGAGCCGGAAAGCCGCATCGCCGCAATGTTCATGCCAATCGTTGAGTCGCCGGGAGACGATGTGTAGATTGGCACGCCAGCCTCGTACGCCGCGCCAAGCATCGAACGATAGCTGGTACCCAGCACCTTTTCACGCTCACGAACATACTTGCCGAGATTGTAGTGTAGTTCGGCGGTACTCATCGTATGCTGAAACTCCGGCGCTTGCAGCACGCGGCGCAAAAACGCATCCGACTTCAATAACACGTCCTGATCAAACAGAATGTCATAGATACGAATGATGTTGCGCTCACGAAGGTCCATATCGTTGACGTTGGGCGACGTACCGAACAGCTCAAAGCCGAGCGAACGATGGATGTCATGGTACAGGTTAGCGCCGGTCGAAACAATCCAGTCGATGTGACCGGCCTCGATCAGCGGCACCAGCGACGAGTAACCCAGGCCGGTTGGTGTTAGCGCGCCCGAAAGCGTTACGCCAACGGTTGCATCGGTGGCAAGAATACGTTTGGCTAAAAGGTGGCACGCTTCCCGCAGCCGCGCACCGTTGTATGCGAAAAAATGTCCATCGACTAGCTCACGCACAGTTGTGCCCGCGCCAAGCGGCGTTGGCTCCAGCTTACGTCCGTACATACAATCTCCCCGCTGAACAAATAAACAATGCTTTGCAGCGTCTCGTCATGGTGTGGCGACACTCATGACAACTGCAACTACCG
>JASKZZ010000138.1 GCA_030147335.1 Herpetosiphonaceae bacterium
ATCACGCACCTGTTCATTGTGGTTCATGGATTGCCTCCTGAACTGCGGCGTACACAACCCGAAGCGGCAAGCCTTGCGCTCGCGCAATTGCCGCGCAATCTTCATACTCGGGAGCAACGCCTAGCAATTCGCCTGCCCAGCGCTGCTCCTTGACACGTACATCGCCCCATCGCGTAGCAATGGTGCGACTGCTGCGCTCACAAATCCAGCGTTCCACTGGTTGACGCCGGACGCCGAGACTGGTTGTTTCATGGAAGATGCTTGTCACTAACTGCTTTTCGTCGGCTGGGCGTGCCAGCACCGATAGCATCAACGCGCCCCGACCTTTTTTCATGCCAATCGGCGTCCACCACACATCCAGCGCTCCCAATGCCAGCAGTTGCTCGGCAACATACCCAAGCTGTTCGGCTGGCTGGTCGTCGATGTTGGTTTGCAGCAGCACCACGTTGTCCCGCGATGTATCTTGCTCACGTGATAACAGCTGCTCTCCGAGCCAAACGCGTACTGCATTCAGCCGTCCAATATCACGTCCGCCAAAGCCATAGCCCGTTGTCTTGATTGTCATTTCCGGCTGCTCAAAGGTGGCTAGCTCAGCCAAAATCGCGGCACCGGTTGGCGTTACAAGCTCGAATGGCGTTGCGTCAGGCTTGAGTGGAGCTTGGACAGCGCCAAGGAGTTGAAGCACTGCCGGTCCCGGCACAGGAATACGACCATGCGCGGCATTAACCCATCCACTACCAAGCGGTAGCGACGAGGCATAAACCTTGTCGATGCCGAGCAACTTCAACCCAATGACCGTGCCCACAATATCAATGATCGCATCCAGCGCGCCGACCTCATGGAAATGAACTTCGTCGGCAGTTGTGCCATGTACCGCCGCCTCGGCAATTGCTAGACGTGAAAAAATCGCGAGTGAACGTTGCTGTATATCAGGATGGAGCGCGCTTGCTTGTAGTATTTGGGTGATGTCGCTCAGATAGCGATGGGTGTGTTGCTCGTCAGTGTGAACGTGTAATCGTGTTCCGGCAATGCCGTAGCGCACTCCGCGCTCAACAACAAGTTCCCAACCGACTACGTTGAGCTTTTGTAGCTCCGTAGTCAGCTGTTCAATATCCAGGCCGGCATCCACGAGCGCTCCCAAGGTCATGTCACCACTGATGCCGGAAAAACAATCAAAGTACGCGATGTTGCCCACTGGCGCTCCTCTACCTGTAGCTAATCCTTTGTCATGCTATGGTTGATCCGCTCATCGTGCCTGTCAAGAAGGCTGATTGTAAGCCACACGTGGACGCGTCCCGATTTAACTTTTTGTTAGTTGACACTGTCTTGGAGCCAATCTATACTCGCCTCGTTGGGAGAATCACGATGAATCAACGACTGGTTATCCTGGGCGCAGGCACGGCCTTGCCCGACAGTGAGCGCGATAATACATTTCTAGCATGGGACTCTCCGTCAGCCGGTTTACTGATCGACTGTGGTGGCCGCGCGTATCAACAGCTGCTGCGCGCAAACATCAATCCGCAGCAGTTGCACGGCATGATTCTGACGCATAATCATCCCGACCATATTTATGGCGTACCTGCTTTCTTGTTTCATTTGTGGCTGTCTGGTTTCAAGGAAACGTTTCATGTGTATGCCAATGCTTCAACTCTTACAATGGCCAAGCGGCTGTGCGAAGCCTTGGAGCTTGAGCAGAATGATCATATGTGTCCAACCGAATGGCATGAGTTAGGGGAAACGCCGCATCTCACTGTTATTGAGACACAAGCCTACAGCATATATACAACGCCGGTACGGCACAGTCGGCCAACGCTTGCAATCAAAATCGTCGACAACATCCGGCAGCGAACAATTGTTTACTCATCGGATACGGAGCCGTGTCCCGAGTTAGAGGAGCTTGCTCAGGGAGCGCATACCTTGATCCATGAGGCGACTGTTAATAATGCGGAGGAGCGCTATACCCACACACTGCCGCGCGAGGCCGGTGAGATTGCAGCTCGGTGTGGTGTACAGCGCTTGGTCCTGATTCACTACAGCGCCGATTACACGATGCCCGAACACCAGGCACTAGCCGATGTGAAAGCAAGTGGCTTTGCCGGCGAGATACATCTGGCTCGTGAGCTTGAGTCGTATAGCGTGTAGGCTAGGAGCTGTTCTCGGTTGTCGGTTCTTTCCAAGGATTTTTTATGCTGGCACGGCTTGTCCGTATGCGCTTTCAGCCCGACAAAGTAGATACGTTCTTGACACTTTATGAAGCAGCTCGCCCAATAATCACGGCGCAGCCTGGGTGTCATAATGTGCGGCTGGTACGACAGAGCGATGATCCGGTCGCGTTCGCCACATGGAGTTTGTGGGAGGATGCGGCAGCCCTCGAAGCCTACCGCACCAGTCCGTTTTTTGTTGAGTTCTGGCCACAGGTCAAGGCATTATTTCAACAGCCTGCCGAAGCTACATCGTTTGAAATTGTTGGTTAGGACGAGCTTTCGCTGGCTATAGGTTCGGGAATATACTGCAAAATATATTTGCCGGGCTCGGGCTGAAAGCCTAGTTTGCGGTTAATTGCCAGCATCGGCGCGTTTTGCGAGTCATTGTTGGTACGAACAAAACTCACACCCCATTGGCGCGCACAGCGGTTGGCCAGCAACTTTAGTGCAAGCGCGATCTTTCGACCACGGTAATTTCGGTCAATACCAGTGATTCATATTCATCGCAGAGTCCAACGTAGGAAAATACCCAAGCGCTGCGGGTCCAATCCATTCATCGCCGTCAGCAGCAACGATTTGGCCTTCAGGACGATAATGCTCCGCCTCAAATACCCAAACTTTGAACTGTTCAAACGGCGCTTGGTCCCGATCCCAGCCCGGTACGTCCAGTATTAACTTAGAGTTCAACTGGTACAGCTTGCGCTGCACTTCCTCGGTTACATCCAAGTCTGCTAGCGTAAAGAAGCGAATGCCGCTTGCCTCAGCCATCTGGATTGCTTCCACAAATGGCTGTTCATCGTAAGTTGCCAGATCAAGCGCTGAGAAGATATGCCGGTCAATCGTGAAGCTGCGCTGCTGGGCGAAGCGCAGGCAATCGGCGCAGTTGTCGCGGACCGCTCCTTTGATGTCCGTAATGCCATGCTGCTGTGCAAATTGTAGCGCGTTGTTGTAAAGCAGCGTGCCAATGCCTTGTCGCTGCATGCTCGGATCGATGTACATTTCGAGCCAGTACCGCCCTGGTTGCTCCCACGGCTCGCTTACAATATCGTTGCTGCCGACGATGTTGCCGTGCTGGTTAACCGCGACGCTGCTGTGTCGAATCTGGCCTTCTGAACGTTCGTTTTCCCATTTCTGGAGTTGCTCCGGCGTAATCGGGATTGGCTCGTGCGCGTTGTGGATCGCGGCAATGTCAAGGAAGTCTGTTTCTGGGTTGAGTGGCCGTAGCTGAATTGTCATCACAAGACTCGCTTTCAGACGGCGACGAACAATTTTCGTCGCCGTCCGCCTATGTGTCTGCCCTTATAGTTGGGCTTACAGGTT
>JASKZZ010000131.1 GCA_030147335.1 Herpetosiphonaceae bacterium
GAGCCGTTCGAGCCATTGCTGCCGGGTGTGCGTTTTGCACCGTTCAACGACTCGCAAGCGGCAGCAGCACAGATCAATGCGGGCGTTTGTGCCGTTATCGTCGAGCCAATTCAGGGCGAGGGCGGCATCACACCCGCGACCGACGAGTTTTTGCAAACACTGCGTCAGCTGTGCGATCAACACGGGGCGCTGCTGATCTTTGACGAGATTCAATGTGGCGGTGGACGAACCGGCAGCATATGGGCGCATCAAACGATGGGTGTTACGCCGGACATCATGGTTGCCGCCAAGCCGCTGGGCAACGGGCTACCAATCGGCGCAGTGCTGCTGACCAATGCCGTTGCCGAGCATATCAAGCCCGGCGATCACGGCTCGACTTTCGCAGGTGGGCCGCTGGTATGCGCAGTTGCAGCCGCCGTCTTTCGCCGTCTGAGCGATCCCCAGCTGCTCCAGCATGTACGTGATGTTGGGGGCTATCTCCAATCACGGCTAGGCGAGCTACAAGCTGAAAATTCAGACATTGTTGAGCTGCGTGGACGCGGCTTGATGCAAGGAATGCAAATCAATGGCAGCGCAGCCGCTGTCAAAAATGCGGCGCAGGAAGCAGGACTGTTGCTTGTGCCCGCGGGCGATGATGTCCTTCGCTTTGTGCCACCACTAATCGTTCAGCGTGAACATATCGACGAAGCCGTTGGTATTCTGCGCCACGCGCTTGAAGTATTGCATTAGGTGTTGAAGCGTGAGTAACGGGTGGGAGCACAGCCCTCGGTACTGCATACCAGACACTTATGAACTAGATTGAGGATCGATGGACGCATTGCTTGTTTTAGAAGATGGCCGAGTGTTCCACGGACGCTCGTTTGGCGCACAGGGCGAAACGACCGGCGAGGTCGTGTTCGCAACCGGCATGACCGGCTATCAGGAAGTGCTGACCGATCCATCGTATGCCGGACAGATTGTCACGATGACGGCAGCGCATATCGGTAATACGGGCGTGAATGAAATCGACCCGGAAGCGGATCGTCCGTATGTGGCTGGCTTCTTGGTGCGAGCCTACTCCGACGACTACTCGTCGTGGCGCGCGCGGACTGGTCTTGCACAATATCTGCGTGAGCATAACATTGTCGCGCTCGCTGACATTGACACGCGTGCATTAACACGACACATTCGTGAAAAAGGCGCGCTGCGGGCTGCAATCTCAACCGAGACCGACGATATTGAAGTGTTGTTGCAGCGCGCCCGATCAGCGCCGCAGATGGAAGGTCTTGACCTTGCCAGCAGCATTGGTGCTCGTGAAAGCTACACATGGACCGAGGGCAGCGGCGAGTGGGCTGGTCTTGCGGCACCAGCGCCACGGCTGCATGTTGTCGCCTATGATTTTGGACTTAAGCGCAACATCTTGCGCAAGCTTGTGGATCACGGCGCGCATGTCACGGTTGTGCCTTCCACGACTTCTGTTGCGGATGTGCTTGCGCTCAAACCCGATGGCGTATTTTTATCAAATGGACCCGGCGATCCTGCTACGCTCGGCTATGCCGTCAGCAATATCGAACAGCTGCTTGGCAAAACGCCGATGTTCGGCATCTGTCTCGGCCACCAGTTAATGGGGCTGGCTGTTGGCGGTACAACATTCAAGCTGCCATATGGACATCACGGCTGCAATCATCCCGTCAAGGACCTGGACAGCGGGCATGTACAAATCACATCGCAAAACCATGGCTTCTCAGTTGCCGCCGAATCGCTGCCGGATGATGTTGAAGTGACGCACCGTAATCTTAACGACGGTACTGTGGAAGGGCTGCGTCATTCGCGCTATCCCGCCTTTTCGGTGCAATACCATCCCGAGGCAGCCCCGGGACCGCACGACGCTGATCCATTGTTTACCGAATTTGTTCGGTTGATGGAGCAGAGTCGCTCGTGAGTGCGGCCAATTGAGATGACGGCGAAGGAGCAGACGTGTCGAAGATAGCCGACCAACACTACCTGCGGAATGACCAATATCAGAACGCCGCCAAGTTTAATGCGCGTGTTGAACTGCACAAACGCTTCAGCACCAATCCCTATGGCTGGCTGCGCTGGGTGATGGACCAGCTAAGCCATGACTTGCCGCAGAGCTGCCACATCTTAGAAGTTGGCTGTGGTCCTGGCCATCTTTGGGCTGAAAACGTCGCACGTATTCCTCCAGGCTGGAACATTACACTATCCGACTTTTCCGCAGGTATGCTGCGTGAGGCGCAACAAAACCTGGAAACAGCCAAACGATCCTTTACATTTGAGGTTACCGACGTGCAATCGCTGCCGTTTCCCGATGCGAGCTTTGACGCCGTAATCGCCAACCACATGCTGTACCACGTTCCAGAACGTGAGCGCGCCTACCGTGAAATCAAGCGGGTGCTACAGCCAGGAGGACGCTTTTTCGCCGCAACCAACGGCAAAGCACATCTACAAGAACTCAACGAACTAGCTACGCGTCTTGATCCGCGACTGGCTCGCTGGGCCGGACTACCCGCAAACACATTTCTGCTGGAAAATGGCGGGGAAGAAATTAGGCGTTGGTTTCAATCTGTCGAGCTGCGGCGCTACCAAGACGGGTTGATCGTGGATGAAGCAGAGCCATTAGCTGC
>JASKZZ010000170.1 GCA_030147335.1 Herpetosiphonaceae bacterium
GAGATCGCGCGGTACTGCGCTTCCCGTTCACTCAACGCGTTGTGCAGCCGCTCTTCAAAGCGCATAAGTTCACGCGTGAAAACGGTTATCAAGTAAGGATCGGGGGCCGAAAGGGGAAATTCCCGACGAGCAGCAACCAGCGCATCAATACGATCCGGACGATACTGCGCGACGACGCCGACAAGCAAATCGAGCGCCTCGTCAATCAGCTCTGGCTCGAACGTCCAGAACGTGGCGAACTGGCGATTCGATTCGCTCGTCGCGGCATGCTCGTAATCTTGACCGCAGAGCAGCGCTGAAAATTGTGGCGTTAGCGTGCAAAGAAACCATTCTTGACGCAATGGATCATCGCCTTCCAGCGTGACGCGAATTTCGCGCTCGTGGGAATCGGGCGGCAGTGTTCCACCGGCAAAAATGCAGATTTGCTGCGCTACGTCTGCAAGCTCACGATACCGTTCCGTTTCCTCGCGCCAATGGCTGCTTTCTTGAAATCCCGTCAGCACGATCGCAGGTAAACGATGTCGCAGGATCAGGTCTTCTAATGTGTGTGAAACGTGTACGAGTGTCGCTTTGGAGCAATCGAATACGTTGATACGGCTACCAAAGTGTGCCTGGAGGTGGGCAAACAGCGAAACCGGCACGCGGATCTGCTCTGTCGGTTCCATCATCTCGAAGGCTCCTTGTAACGCTCGTGTTGTATGTTGGAAGCGCGCATATGGCAATTATTGTTCCGAGAGCGACGAGTACCACCCTGGTTGTTTGCACTGCGCTGATGCGAAATACATTGAAAAAGAATCGGAGCCTCGTGAACGTTGTCCACCCGTTCTCACTGCTTGTTTGCGTCGCTGGGCCACCTGCTAAAGCGCTAGATCCTGCTCGTGCGCAACCGACTCGGACGCTGCCTGGGTGATTGTTTGCTCCACAGAATTGGCAAGACGCGCTGCTTCGGCAGGCGTGAGGTTGCCTTTGATCGCAACCTTGAACGCCGCCAGCCATCGCCGTACAGGCTCTTCCTCTGCCTCATATGCCATCCGCGCTTGAATATCCAGGGGTAGTGGCGCCGGCTTTTGCTCTTGAGCGAGCGCTCGTTGTCGCGCCGCCTTTGGCTGCGCCGCATCACGAATAGCAAGCTCCTCGGGTGTTAAGATATGAAATATTGGCATAGCTTCTCCGTCAACAAATCGAATGCGCCATAGTGTACCAAACAATCAAAGCGCGGTTTGATTGTTATCTTGGGTCTTTGTAAAGGGTGTATCTATCATCGAATGCATTTTAGTGCTTGCACAACAATTGTATTCTACAACCAGAATAGCAAAAGCTTCAACGGTATGTGCCACATTAGCAACAGGTGTTTGCTCCGCGCTGTCCAGATGGGTATGTTATATTTTCAGGTGGAACGACGGAAAGACTTTACAACGCTGCTCCGGCTACGATCAGCCTACATTGCGCGATCTTACGCCAAGCGTTCCCGTTGTTGCTGGAGAAGGAGAACCCCCGCGTATGGAAGATTTCCTTGACCGTAGGCCACAGCCGCGTGCTCCAGGCGGTTGGTCACGTCGTCCGATGCCTGCGCCGAGACCGGTAGCTCGTCCATCGCAGCCCGACGATGTCAACTACACTCCGGAGCTACTCGATCAGTTTTTGAGCCGCTGCTTTACCGACCTTGGCGCGCGTTTGGAGCGTGGCGAAGTCCGCAAGGTGTATGGCCGCGAGACGATTGTAGCCGAGGCGCTCCAACTCCTTGCAGCTCCCCTTTCGCGGCATCCTGTGCTGGTTGGACGCCCAGGCTCCGGTAAAACAGCTGTTGCCCATGCGGTCGCCGATCATGTTCGCCGTCATGATTGCCCGGAAGCGTTGCGCGGCCACCGCATTTTAGCAACCTCACCCGGCCAAATGTGGCGCGGCTTGCCTGACCGCAACTGGCGTGGCGCGATGACCCAGATGTGGGAGCACTTGTTGGAGCAAGGCCCTTGCCTGCTGGTGTTGTACGATTTGCATGACGCGGCGAATTACCGTGGGTTAGCTGATCTGCTGGGCGAACTGCTTGAAGCCTTGGGCCCATCCACGCCAATTCGTTTATTGACCGAAGCGCGCGCAGACCGTTGGACCCATCTCACAAGTGATGATTCGGATGCGACAAGTTTGTTGGTGCCGATTCCTTTACCCGAGCTAACAGGAGTCGAGCTATCCGCCGTTATCGACGCGGCGTGCAGTGACATCGAGGTAGATCATGCCGTAAGCGTGAGTGCCGAGGCGCGCAAACGTGCGGTGGACCTGACACGGCGGTATGTGCTTAATATTGCGCAGCCGGGCAAAGCGCTGGCGCTACTTGAAGAAACGATGGCGGCAACACCGGCAAAAGCGGAGGTCGGGCCTCGCGAGGTGCTTGAGCGGTTTGTTCAGCGCTCGCAGCTACGCATGGAACTGCTGGATGAGCAGGCGCTTTGGAACGAGAACATTGTGCGCAGCCATTTCCAAAGCCGCGTACTCGGTCAGGAACTGGCGATTGAGGCGGTTGTGCAGCGACTAACGCTGCTCAAGGCAGCAATTCAAGATTTGAACCGACCGCTGGGTGTGTTTCTGTTTTTTGGACCGACCGGTGTTGGCAAGACCGAGCTTGCCAAAGCACTTGCCAGTTTTTTGTTTGGACGGGAAGATCGGCTGGTGCGGTTCAATATGTCGGATGTGAGTGAACATCAATTGTTTGGTATTGCTAATTCTAGCGCGCCGATTGAGATGCAGCGCGGTCAGATTACTACCCGCGTAGGCGACCAGATTGTGCCTGTTCTGCTGCTCGACGAATTTGAGAAGGCCGACGGTGATATGTTTCAACGCTTTCTCCAGGTGTTCGACGAGGGCATGTTGGTCAATGGCGCGGGCGAGGAAGTCAATCTGCGCAATAGCATTATTATTTTGACCTCGAATCTGGCTGCTAATCTGGTGTATCAGGGGGATGTCGGATTTAGCCGGGCCTATGAAACAACCGCGCTTGAACAACGGGCGGTGCGGCGCGTCGAAGAGTTTTACACGCCCGAGTTTGTTAACCGCATCGATCAGATCGTTTTTTTCCATCCGTTGACCCGGGCTACCATTCGTCGTATTGCGCTTCGTGAGCTAGACAGCCTGTTTCGTCGTGAAGGCGTACTTCATCGTCAGGTCACGCTTGAGTTTGATGACAGTGTCGTTGATTGGGTGCTGGATCGCGGCTATAGCCAGCGGTTTGGCGCGCGCTACCTCCGACGTCAAATCGAAAAGCTAGTGAGCTATCCACTAGCTCGCGCGCTGGTGTCGCAGCCAATCATGCCGGGGAGTTTACTGCGGTTGTATGTGCAGGGCAGCCAGCAGAAGCAAATCAAAGCGTCGATTGTACGGCCGGATGACGAGCTGCGCATGGACGGCATCGTGGTCGATGTGAAGCGTGTTTCGCGCAAAATGACGCTGGCAGAGCTTAAGGCTGCACTGTTGGAGCTGAAGGCGCGTGTTGATCGGGCTGCTCAACTTCACGATCTTGCTTCGCTGCGGGTGGAGCGGGACGAACTGCTGGGTGCGATGTCACGAACCGATTTTTGGGAGGATCAGGACGAAAGCCAGCAGCACATGCAGCGCCTTGGCATAATCAGTACGCGTGTTGAGCTTGTGGATGATTTGCTGCGTGCCCACGACGATGCTCAACATCTGCTTCAACAGATCCGTGGTGCATCTGACACCGATAAGATTCAAACGCTGGGCAGGCTGTATCATCAACTGCTGACGGATCTTGAGCGAGCCGAACTCGACCTGATGTTTGTTGATGCGCTCGACCCCTTGGGCGTCTGGCTGACAATCACGGCCGTTGGCGAGGAACCAACGGCGCAGGTATGGGTTGGCGAGCTTGTAAAAATGTATCAGGGCTGGGCAAAAATACGTTCCGTTGATGCGACTGTTATTGACGAAAGTCCAGCGATGGCGGTTACCGGCGTGTATCGCGTTCGCCTGCGCGTTGATGG
>JASKZZ010000134.1 GCA_030147335.1 Herpetosiphonaceae bacterium
TTGGATACCAGTACACAATAACCGGCGTGCCGCGAAGATTTGCTAACGCTACTTGTTGTCCGCCGTCGGCTTCCAGTGTGAAATCCGGCGCTTGATCGCCCACGTTCAACATGAAATATACTCCTTGGAAAGTTACAAGGAGTATACGCGATTTTGGCTTAACGTCATAATTGCACTATGAGCTTGCTGGCCGTCATGTATTGTACGGCACCTTTCGCTAGTTGGCTTGGCGCGCATCAGCAAATTATCATCTTAACCCTCCTTAACCATTGGTTGACATATCGAATACAGAAATGCTATTCTAAGCCAACTGCCATGTTCGCAGTTTGCGGTTAGCTAAGGAGGTTTCTATGTTTACTCGCCGTGATGCGAGCCCCACAGATCGTTCAACTACGGACGACTTACAACGGACCACAACCCCCACACCGCCGACGCCCGTAGTGCAGCCTACTGTGCCGCAGCCTGTGGCGATACAGTCAAGCGCGTCCCGGAACTCAGACGAAAGTCTAATTGCGCGCGAAGATACCTTTGAAGGCCAGCTCAATACAACGCGTGGTGTGCGCGTAATGGGCACCGTTCGAGGCGGGATCGAGTCGCAGCAGTACGTCCATATCGAAGAAAACGCGCATGTTGAAGCCGATATTACCGCGCAAGAAGTGGTGATCGCCGGTGAATACTCGGGTAAGTTGACTTGCCGCGAGCGCGTTGAGATTCGTGCGACCGGGCGGGTAAGCGGTGAGATCGAAACGCAGAAGCTGCTGCTGCATGAGGGTGGCTACTTCGATGGTGAGCTGCATATGCAGAAGCCAGCAGCGGCTGCTGCATCTGCTGCATCTGCTGCATCCCCGACGACCAATAAGGCGGATAGCAAAGACTCGCCACGTCGCACACGCTACGTCGATCTTTCGTCCGATACAACGTCTTCTCGCGAGGTTGGCTCAACCGAGAATGGCACGTCCTAGTCCTTGTACGTGGGTGTCAGGAGATAGTTGGCAGCAGCTAAGTATCTCCTGACGCTTTTTTTATGCCTCCCAATCTAACCCCATGCCTTTCCTAGCCCCAGGCCAATGTTTCAACAAACGGCTTGTCACGGCCTTCCGGCCAGCTTACGCGCACATAATCTCGTCCCAGCCGGTAATGACGATGATCTAAAAGATATTCAAACGTCATTTGTTCTGGATGCAAGTGCTGTAGGTCGAGGGTTCGTGTCCACGAGCCTGAATTGAAAAGCCGCGCTCCATTTCCGGGTAGCGGCCAGCCGGTCATCTGATCAACTGCCAGAGCCGCACCGAGCGCTTGATGTGTATGGCCAAAACATATAGCCTGGATAGTGGGCTGCTTGGTGGCGATGCCTGCCGCGAACTGGATGTAACGCTGGTTGTTGGCCGAGTCATATTCGGCCTGTGCCGTTTGGGGGGCCGCTCCCAGCATGCCTTTTGTCACGTTTCGGCCTGACTCCGCATTGCCTACCACGAACGGCGGCGCAAACTGCACCAGCTGCTCGCCGTCGCGCACACTTGTGCCATAGGTATATGCTGTTTGCAACGATGGCGCAAATGCCGGCAGCGGACCTCCCTTGGGCGCTAATGATGGCTGCGCGCGAACTCCAAGCCAGGCGGCGACACTAACCAGCCAGCTCAATATTTGTCGGCGCACACCCAGCTGCTCTGCGGCGTTTGTAACGTCTTCTTCAGTGCGTAGCTGGGCCAATGTGTCGAGAATGACACGCATGCCGGCATACAACGTGGCGTGCATTGGCCGATGCATAATCGCATACTTGATGATGACAACCGCGGCCTGCATACGTGGCCGGACGTTATCAAGCATCTCGCAGCCTTCCAACGTCTCGATCTTGTTGTAAAACTCCTCGACCAGCCGCGTACCCCAGCAGCGCTCCAACCGTGGTACGCCATGGGGATCGCGATGGATTACATCAGGCTCGTTGCGAAAACTATTTGCCGGATCCGCTTGATGACCGTGGGTTATATACAGGCCACGATCTTGATAGAAACCGTCAAAGGTGATCGCCGCGTGCAGGTGCCGACGGGCTATCCGGTCACGAATGCGCGCTTGAACTTGAGGCCACACAAGGTCAATGTCATGATTGCCCCAATGGAGCCGCAGCTGATGTCCCGCCGCCACAAATCGCCCAAGCGCATCGAAGACTGGCCCATGCGCCTGAATCGCCGCGTCAAGTTTTTCCAACGATTCGGCTTCATTCGCATCCAGTGACGCGTTCAGCCACATCCGCGGCTTGGGCTGGATCTGAACAAAGTCGATGAAGTCACCGTTGATGATCAGCGTCGTCGGCGATGAGCGGCTAAGACGAAACAGAAACGAGACAAGCGCACGCTCGTCTTCGGCTCGGAAATCCTCAACGGCGCTGCCATCGCAAAGATGCAGGTCGCTGATAATATAAAGCTGGGATTCTGGCACGATTGCTATCTTCCTCGATAACTGTGGTGCAAGCTGCAAAGTGTCATTAAGCTAAACAACGCCGGAACGGTCTTGCTTCACGTTTGTCGGTAGTTTGAGCGTGCCTTGATTTGGCAACCACACCGTGAACGTTGATCCGATGTTGTATGTGCTGGCAACCACGATGTCACCACCCAGCAGATGACATAATCGTCGACTCAGCGCTAGCCCAAGGCCAGTACCACCGTGTTGTTGGGCGAGAGCAGCATTTACCTGAGCGAACGGTTGAAATAAACGCTGAATTTGCTCGGGCGTCATGCCAATTCCGGTATCGACCACCTTGAATGATACGCCTAATTCCTGGTTGTTATGCATCTCCGACTTAACGTGTAGCTCCACTGTGCCGTTCTGTGTAAACTTGGCCGCATTACTCAGCAAGTTAAGCAAAATCTGACGCACCTTGGTTTTGTCGCTTACCAGCAAGCTGAGCTGCGGGTCGGGCGTAATGACGAATTGGTTGCCGTTCTTCTCAATGCTTGGATGCATCGTTGATACAACATTGTCGATCAAATCAACAAGATCAAACGGCGAGACATGAACTTCCATTTTGCCGGCTTCAATTTTGGCAACATCCAGCACATCGTCAACCAGCGCCAGCAAATGCTTACCCGCTCCCTGGATTCTGGCCAGATCGGGCTGAATCTGCTGACATCCCAAATCTGCAACTTCCTCATACAAAAGTTCGCTATACCCGATGATCGCGTTGAGTGGTGTGCGTAGCTCGTGGCTCATGTTGGCCAAAAACATGCTCTTGGCTAGACTAGCAGCGTCAGCGGCCTCAAGGGCCTGGCGCAGCTCCACCTGCGTATGCTCGCGCTCGATCAGTTGGCTACGCAGCTCAATCTCGGTACTTACTGCCAGAGCAAGCTCTTGCAGAATCTCGATCTCGTCCGCGCTCCAAACTCGTGGCTCTGTATCAATCGCGCAAAATGATCCCAGCACAGCGCCATTTGCCATTTTCAAGGGAAATCCCGCATATGCAATGACGTTCAGATCGCGGATTGCCAGATTCTCGTGTACCAGCGGGTGAAGACGCGCATCAGTAATAATCAACGGCGAGGCGTCGTTTACCACATGCTGGCAAAACGAGTGTGATAACGGTGTTTCCCGATCGCTTGCCCATGGCTCCGGTAGTCCAACTATGCTCTTGAAGTATTGCCGATTTTCATCAACGAGTGAAACAAGTGCCACCGGCGCACGGAGCAGCTTGGCAACCAGCCGTGTTAGCCGGTCGAATGCGATTTCGTCGGGAGTATCTAAAAGGTTAACTTTGCGCAGAGTTGCCAGGCGATCACGTTTGTAAACTGAATTGGGGGGCGTAGGATCCATACAACATCTCTCCTTGAACTATGTCATCCCCCAGTACAGGAACTATCGACTGAGGCGACATATACTTCGGTATTGCTCATTGACGGCTCGGCAAGCAACAAGCTATACCGATTGTTTTTTATATGTGAATTTGGGCTTGGCATCAGCTAACAAACCTGCACTCCCTCGGCAGCTTCAGTTGAAATGATTAGCCCCAATGTATTTGTCGTGCTCAACGTTCGGCAGATACTTATTGATGATGGTCAACAATCGCTCTCGATCAATTGGCTTTGGCAAATAATCGGCTGCACCCAGTGTAAAGCCGATCGATAAATCATCTACGATTGAAACCATGATAACTGGAATATGTGCAAGACCAGGATCGGCTTTAAGGGCCGTTAAGACTGCCCAACCATTTAGTTCAGGCATCAATACATCCAGGGTAATCAAATCCGGCTGTATGTCACGTGCGCAGGTAAAGGCTTCCCATGCGTTCACTGCCGATACAACCCGAATTCCGTGCCGCGTCAATGTGCGACTCAAGAGATCGCGGGCGTATGGGTCGTCGTCGATTACTAATACCGTTCTAACCACAGGCATGTCAGCGTGTGACGCATCATCTAGCTCCAATGTTGCCGACATAGCCGGCGATGTAGTTGTTCCATTGCTTTGATTAACCGGCAAACGCACACAAAAGGTCGAGCCTTTGTCCGGGGCGCTGGTAACGGTTATAACGCCTTCCATAAGTTGGCACAATCTTCGGGTTAGCGCCAAACCAAGACCAGTCCCCCCATACTTGCGAGTTGTAGACGAGTCCGCCTGCATAAACTCTTGGAACAGCCGTGAGCATTGCTCGTCGGACATGCCGATACCGGTATCACGAACTTCAAACACAATCTCGGCGCCTAAAACGGTTTGTTCCTCAGCAACCTTGAGCAACACCTCGCCTTGCTGGGTAAATTTAGCCGCATTGCTGAGCAGATTAAGCAGCACCTGTCGCACTTTTACCTGGTCACCGACCATGATATAGCGCACAGTTGGGGCATCAACCGTGAGCGTGTTGGAGTTTTTTGCAATTAATGGTCGAACAGTTGTAACAACATCTTGGAGCAGATCACTGAGCACAAATGGCTCCACAAACAGCTCCATCTTGCCAGCCTCAATTTTTGACAGGTCAAGAATATCGTTAATAAGACCAAGCAGATGATGTCCGGCAGTATGGATTTTGCGTAGGTCATGCGCAATCTCGCCGCCTGATTCAGCTGCATCTTCTTCAAGCATTTCACTATAGCCGATGATCGCGTTGAGCGGCGTGCGTAACTCATGGCTCATGTTGGCCAAAAAGGCACTTTTCGCCCGATTGGCCATTTCCGCCGCATCCTTCGCATCCGATAACAGCTCAGTGGCTTGTTTATGCGCGGTTATATCTGCAGCAACACCTAAGACCTCGATAATTCGTCCATTTTGGTCACGATGTGGTGTGTACCACGTTTGGAACGTTATGTTTCCAACGGTAGTTACAACCTGGAACGTCTCGCCGTGTAACGCGCGTTGAACATACGCTTGTACGTCAGTTCGTTCGGGATACATTTCATCCAGGGATTTGCCAACGACTTCGCCCGGTTTCAAGCCCAGTATTGTAAGACCTTGACCCTCTGATAACGTAAAAACACCATTGCAGTCAATCGCGAACACGATGATGGGTGTGCTGGTAACAACGGTACGAAACCGAGCTTCACTGGCGGCAAGCGCTACTTCTACATTTTTTCGTTTGCCGATTTGGTGCGCAAAAACTCCCAACACAAATGGCGCCATGTCGATGATCCAGTGCAGGGGATTGGCGCGATGCATAGCCTGTACCCCAGCGAGGGACAATGGATATTGTTGGAGGAACGCATCAAGCAGCCATGCAGCGAACGGAAAGCAAGCACCGAATATGATGCCAAAAGCTAAAAAGTGATGAGAGATGTCAAAGGACCATTTCTTAAAAAGATCGCGCATGCTTGAACTGCTTTCGGTACAGGTTGATGTCCGGTGCAAACAGCCTACTAATCAGCGTAGTGTAGGCAGAATGCTACCACCTCTACCTTTCAATTCCTAGTTAACCTACGCCTATCTAAACGGCAGTTGTGGTCATATCCCTGTAGCGTACCCGTATAGACAACAGCAACAAATAGGAAAACGCTCTCATATGCCAAGACCTATTGTGATACAGGTTCTTCGCTATCTTGATCAACAAAGCCTTGTTCCCCGGAACAAGGCTTTGGATACCGGCTTATTGCTGTTATAAGATGTTGTTAGGGAAATTGTTTTAGGGTCATCATAATGTTTGTAGGCGCTCCCTGCGTTAGCACGCTGTAAAACATCTCATTGGCGAACAGCAGCGAATCTCCTGCCTCGATCTTTGCTGCCAGCGCATAGGTGTGCCGCTGGTCGATTAGCGCCGGGTCGTATTCAATCGAAAACGTGATCGGGCTTGGTCCAACGGGCGTGATCGTATCCTCGACAAGGATTATTTCTGGTCCATCCGCTCCTGTGGCATCTTGCAGCTTGAACGTAAACACGGCGTTTGGCGGAAGCGGGGATGTTGTTGGATAGGTCGCCACACCGGTAATAGTGACAATCTCTTGTGGTGGTGCCAGGACCACGTTTACCTGATTCCCGCCTCCTTTAGTAAAGACCGGGTACAAGGCCGAAACCAATGGAAGCTTGCCGCCGGCACGAACCTCGGCGTGGATCGAATACGTTTGCGCCGGATCAATCGCGAGGCCAGGATATTCAAGCGTAAATGGAATTGTTCCTGCTTTGACCGATGGGATAACAAGCTTCCCTACACCAATTGGGTCTAGTCCGACTTCTGATACCACGCGGATCGTCAGCGCGGCGTCGGATGGCAGCGCAGCTGTTGTGGGAATAACAACAGAACCGGTTATCGTCGAAATGTTTTTGGGCGCTTCTATCACAAGCTCAGCGTCCAACGGCGGTTGTTGTATTGCGATGGGATAGCTGGTGCTCCAGGGCAGGCGGCCCGGCGCGCGAACTTCAGCAAAAAGTTCATACATCATCAGATTGGCCAGCGCTTCCGGCACATTTTTAGACGGAGTTTCCAGCGTGAACGGAAATGTTCCGCCAGTGCTCAGGGGGAGAACTTGCTCATCAATAATGCTGGGGCCGCCAAGCCCACTGTCGGCCCATAGCTGTAGCTGAACAACGAGTTCGGCATTCGGTGGAATTGGACGTTCGACGCCAACCTTGACGTTGCCGGCAACTGTTATCGTAGCGGGGAACGAAGGCGCGGGACTAGGGGTAATCGGTTCAACAAGTAGTGTGGCGGGGATGAAATATTGCTGAGTCGGATTTGTGAGGGGCTCGTCAGCACGGTAATCCACGCCGTTAGCTTGGCCATCGCCGTCAACATCGACATGTGCCGAGACGCTATATGCAGCTGATGGATCAACTGCTTCATTCGCAAACAGCGCAAACGGTACTCCTGCTCCAAGGCCGGTCTCAAAGCCTACGTTCTGGATCGTCTGCTGAGCTATCGTTTGGGGTTCTCCCGCGCCATGTGCTTTCTTCAAATGGACGTAAAGCGTGGCAGGCGACGAATACGGTGTTTGACCACGCCATCGGATGCTGCCTTGAATTGTTGGTGGAACAATGTATTGCTCGCCATCATAGTACCAGCGTCCCCAACCTTCAAGTCCGTCGTCCAGCGTAAGCTTCAGCCAGTCGCCGCGTAGCTCCTGCATGGTTGCTTGCTGCCCTGCCGCGATCTGCTCACGCAGTTTTGCCGCAGTCGATGACGGATCTTGACGCAGTGGAATACCGCTAGGGAGGGAAATCTGGACCCGTACGCCTGGACCAAAACGTGTTACGTCACCGCTAACCGACGTGTCTGGCGCGGCGACCTCGGTAATTGGTTGGCGAATCCATCCTTCGACACCTTCTGGTGTTCGTACCTGCACCGCTGTTGGCATAATCTTCAAAATTGTGAGCGCAGCGCTGCCATGAAGTTTTGGACGTTCGGTTACACGATCGCCACCTTCACTACTGACCCACAAATCAAAGGTGGTTGATGGCATGGTCGTAATTTGTTGGCCTTCAACAAAGCCTGTTACGGGTGATGGCGTAGCCGGAGGCGTCGTTGGAAGCGCCGGGCTAGCGATAGGCGACACGACTGCGGTTGGTGTTGGAACATTGGCTGGCGCGGTTGACGGCGTTGCGTCCGTTTGACCGAGAGGCGCAGGCGTTCCACACGCGCTTATTACCACGCTGACCAGGATAAGCAGGAGTGTGCGATAGCATCGGGAATCGACATTATGCATAGTTTTTCTCGCTCAAGGAAAACAGGTAGGCGTCAATGAACACCATCGCGTTTGATAATTGAAA